>JACDCA010000195.1 GCA_013694635.1 Acidobacteriota bacterium
CTCTACATCCTCGACGAGCCGACCACCGGTCTCCACTTCGCCGACATCGAAAAGCTGCTCGCCATCCTCCACCGCCTGGTCGAGGGGGGCAACAGCGTGATCGTGATCGAGCACAATCTCGACGTCATCAAGACCGCCGACTGGATTATCGATCTCGGTCCCGAAGGGGGAGAAGAAGGGGGCTACGTGGTCGCCACCGGCACGCCGGAGCAGATCGCGCAGCTTGAAGCCTCCCACACCGGGCGGTATCTTCGCGACGTGCTCGCCGTCGGCCGATCGAATGCCTACGGCGCATCTCGCAACCAGGCATCATGACAAACTTCCTCATTCTTTCACTCGCCTTCGTCCTGGGGACCTACCGACCTACGGACCCAGCGACCGACGGACCCACCCAGCAGCGGCTGGACGACGTGGTGCGCAATCTCCGCAATCCGGACTATCGCGCGCGCCTCGAGGCGCTGCGCACGTTGCGGGAGGCGAAGCACGTCGACGCGATTGCGGCGATCGCGCCCCTGATCAACGATGCGGGGGACGAGATCCAGCTCGAAGCGATCGGCACCGAGCTCTCGTTCTACCTCGTCGATCCCGTCGACGCGCGCCGGCGCGTCGCGCTCATCGTCGAATCCCGGCGGGGAAGTACGGCGGAGGCCGCATTCGAGTCGGGTCCGCTTGCCGTCTGGCCGCGCCCGGTTCCGCCCGAATTGACCGACAACCTTCTGCGTGCCGTAGACGACGGGACGGCGCAGGTCCGGCACAGCGCGATTTACGCGCTGGGCACGGTTGCGCGCTCTCCCTTCACCGAGGATGCGACACAGCAACTGATCAAGGCGCTGGATCATTACGATCCGGTGATGCGCGCTGCCGCCGCACGCGTGATCGGACGGCACCGCCTGACGGCGGCCGGTCCGGCGCTCATGAAAGCAGTGAACGACTCACAGGAGCCCGTGCGGTTCGCCGCGATGCGGGCCCTCGGCGACATCGGCGATCAGACCGCGGTGCAGGCGCTTACCAAGCAGCTGGATCACTACCGCAAGGGAGAAGGCGCGTGGTCCGCGCTCGACGGTTTGGCGAAGATCGGTCACGCGTCCAGCGTGCCGGTGTTCAAGGCCAGGCTGGTGGATCGCGATCAGTTTCTCCGTCGAGCGGCAGCGGAGGGTCTCGGCCGCTCGGGTGACCCGTCCGTGGTTGCCCTGCTCGAGACCGCCATCGGCACCGAGTCGTCCGAAATGGTGCGGATCGCGATGGCCTTTGCGCTTCAGAAGCTCGGACGCAACTACATCCCGAGGCTGGTCGAGTCCGTCGACTCGGAAAAACTCGCGCCTCAGATCGCCGGCTACCTGATCGAGCTCGGTCCGCCGGTCGCCGACAGCCTGGTTCCGCACCTGAAGGACCCGGACGCGACGATTCGCGGCAACGTCGCGCTGATGCTCGGCGCCATCGGCAGCGAGACGCACGTCCCGGCCGTACAGGCGCTCGCCAAGGATCGCGACCGTGACGTCGTGCGCGCAGCCGCGCGTGCGATCGAGCGGATCAAGATGCGGTGACGCACCATTTCTATGCGCGGCCGACACTTGTCGTCGCGCGTGAGCTGATCGGGAAGATCCTGGTCCACGAGACGTCCGCCGGGATCACGTCCGGCGTGATCGTCGAAACGGAAGCCTACATCGGCGAATCGGATCCTGCCTGCCACGCCGCTCCCGGCCCGACGACACGGAATGCGCCGCTGTACGGCCCGCCCGGGCTTGCGTACGTGTACTTGAACTACGGCGTCCATTACCTGGTCAACGCGGTCACTGAGGCGGAGGGGTGGCCAGCGGCGGTATTGATCCGCGCGCTGGAGCCGTTTCAGGGGGAAGCGATGATGCGGCGACGTCGCGTCAGGGGTACCGGGAAGCCAGCGGAGTCCTACGAGACTGCCGCGCTGTGCCGGGGCCCCGGCAACCTGACGCGAGCGCTCGGGATTTCACTCCGCCACAGCCTGCGCGACCTCGTGTCGTCGGAGTTGCGCATCGAAGATGCGGGCT
>JACDCA010000199.1 GCA_013694635.1 Acidobacteriota bacterium
TTACGACACTGACCGATGTTTTCGGCTTCTTCTCGTTTCTTGGCCTGGCGACGCTCGTTCTCAGGCACTTCAGTGTCGGCGGATAGAATACAGCGTGCCTGTCTACACGGCCGAGGCGCTGATTCTCCGCACCTACAAGCTGGGTGAATCGGATCGCATCGTCGTGTTTCTCACGCGTGACCGCGGAAAGAAGCGCGGTGTCGCGCGCGGGGCGCGCCGGCCGCGCTCGCGATATTCGGGCGCGCTCGAGCCGATGACGAGGGCCGGCGTCGCCTACTACGAGCGTGAGCTTCGGGATCTGGTGCGCATCAACTACGTGGAGCCGGTCGCATCGCCGCTGTCGGCCATCGGCTCGATCGACGCGTCGGCGGCTGGGTTCGGCCACGTCGGGTACTTCGCGGAGCTGATTGACGAGTGGGCGCAGGAAGCGCACGCCGACGAGCGCCTCTACCGGCTGGGATCGGCGATGGTGGACGCCCTGGCCGCCGGGGCGCCGATCGATCGCCTGGCGCGATACTTCGAGTACTGGCTGATGCGGCTTCAAGGCGTGTATCCATCGGTGAGCGCGTGCCCGGCGTGCGGGCAGCCGCTGGAAGCGGGCGCCATGATGCCGCCCCGTGAAGAGCTGTTCGTCTGCCGGCGCTGCGCCCCCTCCGGCGCGGGGACGGAGCTGAGTCCGGAGGCGCTCAGATTTCTCCGCGCATCGAGCCGGACCGCCCCCGAACGCGTGGACGGGTTGACGCTGGACATGCGCGCGGGCCGCGAGCTCGAAACCGCGCATCGCCGGCTGCTGCTTGCGCATCTCGACAAGGAACTGAAATCGGTGCGGGTCTTACGGGAGATGGGACGATGAAGCTTCCAGCTTCCAGCTTCGAGCTGCCAGCAGGAATTGCTGACGGCTGGCAGCTGGGAGCTGGCAGCTGGTAGCTGCTATGGTCACACTGCAACAGTTGGTGTTCAAGTTATCGGAGTTCTGGGCGTCGCGCGGATGCCTGCTGCAGCAACCACTCGACATCGAGATGGGCGCCGGCACGATGCACCCGGAAACGTTTCTGCGGGTACTTGGCCCGGATCAGTGGAACGTGGCGTACGTGCAACCCGCGCGCCGGCCGGCCGATGGCCGCTTCGGCGAGAACCCGAACCGGCTGTTCAAGCACCAGCAGTTCCAGGTGCTTCTGAAGCCGGCGCCCGACGAGGCCCAGCAGTTGTACCTGCAGAGCCTGGAAGCATGCGGGATCGACCCGCGCGCACACGACATCCGGTTCGAGGAAGACAACTGGGAGTCCCCGACGCTCGGAGCCTGGGGTATCGGCTGGCAGGTGCTGTTCGACGGTCAGGAGATCACCCAGTTCACCTACTTTCAGCAGGCCGGCGGCCTCGATCTCTCCCCGGTCTCCGTCGAGCTGACCTACGGTATCGAACGGCTGGCGATGGCGCTCCAGGACGTGGCCGACGTATACGATCTCGAGTGGGGCGCCGGCGTGAAGTATCGCGACGTGCGGCACCGCGATGAGGTGGAGCAGTCGAAGTACGCGTTCGGACAGATCGCCATGCCGGCCGCCGGGCTGCACGCCCTGCATCGCAATCTTTTCGATGAGTACTACCGGTTGTCGGAGACACTGGTGGCGAGCGATCTCGTCCTGCCGGCCCTGGACTACTGCCTGAAGTGTTCCCACATGTTCAATCTGCTGGACGCGAGTGGCGGGATCGGAGTGTCCGAAAGAATGGCGTACATCCTGAGGGTCAGGCGGCTGGCGGTGGCGATTGCGAAGCACTGGGTGGGCGTGGAACCCGACGCGCCTGCAGCGGCGCCCAACGACAATGGATAGAGAACTGCTGATCGAGATCGGCGTCGAGGAGCTGCCTGCGCTCTGGCTGCCCGGCCTGACGCGCCAGATGGCGGAGCGGACGGAGTTCCGGCTCCGGGAACTGCGCATCGCTCCGGGCGCTGCGGTCGAGAGCTTCGCCACCCCGCGCCGATTGACGGTCCGCATCGGCAAGATCGCGGAACGCCAGGAGGATCTCGAAGAAACGATAACCGGGCCGCCGGTGTCGGCCGCATTCAAGGACGGGCAGCCGACGGCTGCGGCCCTTGGATTTGCGAAAAAGCAGGGCGTCGAATTCGACCAGCTCACGCGCCAGCAGACCCCGAAGGGTGAGTACCTCGCATTTCTGAAGCGGCAGCGGGGCAGGAGCGCGTTGGATGCGCTGCCCGATCTCATGACGGCCCTGCTGCGCGACCTGGCGTTCCCCAAGCAGATGAACTGGGACGCGCGGCTCGAGGATGGAAAAGGCAACCTGGTGTTCGGCCGCCCGATCCGCTGGCTGCTCTTTCTGTACGGCGGACGCGTCGTGCCGTTCACGATCGGACGTGCGCCGGGCGCGATCGGCCCACAGGTGCAGGAGGTGCAGTCAGCGGCGCTGACGTATGGACACCGCTTCCTCGCGACCAGCGGACGGGCAGGCAGATCCATCAAGGTCCGGAGCTTCGACGAGTATCAGGCACGGCTCTCCGAGCACTTCGTCGTGCTGGCGCATTCCGAACGCCGGGACCGCATCGGCCGCGAACTCGAGAATCACGCGCGTCGCCTGGGCGCACGTGTGCAGTTGAAGGAACACTCGGCGCTCATGGATGAAGTCGCCGACCTGGTGGAATTCCCCGGGGTCGTCGCCGGGTTCTTCGACCGGAGCTTTCTCGACCTGCCCCACGAGGTGCTGACGACCACTCTCCTTCATCACCAGCACTGGTTCCCGGTGGTGTCCGATGACGGGAAGCTGAAGGAAGCGTTCCTGGCGGTCGTGAACACACAGCCACAGGACGAGCGCGTCATCGCAAAAAATGCGGAGCGCGTCGTCGCTGCGCGGCTGCGGGACGCGAAGTTCTTCTGGGAAGCGGACCGGAAGGTGCCGCTCGAATCGCGTCTCGAGAGGCTCCACACGGTCCTCTTTCACAAGAAGCTGGGAAGCTACCGCGACAAGGCCGAGCGCATTGAAAAGCTGGCGCGTTGGATCGCATCGGACATGTTCGGCCAGCCCGCAGCCGCGGATGACGCGGCGCGCGCCGCGCGTCTGGCGAAGGCGGATCTGACCACCGACATGGTCTTCGAGTTCCCGGAGCTGCAGGGGATCATGGGGGGCGTCTACGCGCGCGAGCAGGGTGAGCCCGAGCAGGTCTGGAAAGCGATCTACCACCAGTACCTGCCGATCGGCGCGGAGCCCGACGCTCCCCCGACGCGGGAGCAGCTGGGACCTGCCGCGATCACGTGGGCCGCGGTTTCGCTGGCTGACAAGCTCGACACGCTCGTGGGTCTGACGTCCGCGGGGGAGAAGGTCACGGGCTCGCGCGACCCGTTTGCGCTGCGGCGCAACGCACAGGGCGCCATCCGGATCCTTCTGGACCTCCCCGAACTTACCGGGATCAAGCTCGAGCTGCCGTTGGCCCCGCTGGTGGCCCGTACGCTCGAGGTCTACGGTCGGTCCGGCACCACCACGAACGAATATCCGGCGTTTCTCTACGAGCGCCTGCTTTCCGTGATGACCCAGCGCGGCGCCCCCATCGAAGTCGTCCGCGCCGTCGTGAGCCCCGCGGACGCCGAACGGGCGGTGGACTGGAACCGAAGCCCGCTGCGCGCCCGCCGCGTCGCCGATGCGCTTCAGGCGATGCGCAGCTCTGAAGACTTCCAGGCGCTGGCCATCCTCTTCAAGCGCGTCAAGAACATCGCAAAGGAGCTGAAGCAGGACGCCGTGCTCGACCGCGGAGCGCTGGTGGAGCCTGCCGAGCGCGCGCTGCTCGACGAGATCGACCGCCGCAGACTCGTCATCGAGCACGCGGCGGCCGCGTCGGATTATCGCCGGGCCTTTGCCGAGATCGCCAGCCTTCGCGCGCCGATCGACCGGTTTTTCACCGAAGTGTTCGTCATGGCGGAGGATTCGCAGCTGCGCACGGCCCGCCTCAAGCTCATGGCGGACCTGCGCGACCTCATTCTGCATTTCGCAGACATCTCAGAAATTGTTCCCACGACGGAGTAGATCAATCGAATGGCAAAGAAGTCGGCTGGAAAGACCCCGCGTCGCGCGTCCCGCAAGAAATACGTTTACTTTTTCGGCAACGGCAAGGCCGACGGCGACCGAAACATGAAAGATCTGCTGGGTGGCAAAGGGTCGGGCCTGGCAGAGATGACCAATGCGGGGCTTCCAGTCCCCGCC
>JACDCA010000238.1 GCA_013694635.1 Acidobacteriota bacterium
CACGCTCGACAGGTTCCCACGGGTCGATATGGAACTTGCCGGCTTCGCAGTAGAGCCCGCTCGATGTTTCCTTCAGCAACCTGATCTCAGTTTACCGATGTCTCTGGTGCTGGATGTACCATGATCGGCATTCATGCAGACCACGGTTGACGCGCGTCTTGGTGACGTGATCGAACGTTACTGGGGCTACGGCTCCTTCCGTCCGTTGCAGCGAGAGGCAATGGAGGCGATCCTGACCGGACGCGATTCGATCGTCGTGCTGCCCACCGGCGGCGGGAAGTCGCTCTGTTTCCAGGCGCCGGCGCTCGTGCGCGCCGGTCTCGCCGTGATCGTTTCGCCGCTGATCTCGCTGATGAAGGATCAGGTGGACACGCTGACCGGCAACGGCGTGCCGGCCGCGCTGTTGAACAGTTCACAGTCGGCGGACCAGCGGACGTCCGTCACCGCGGGTCTCCGTGAAGGGCGCTTCAGGCTCCTGTACGTCTCGCCCGAACGTCTCGCCGGCGAGAACGGTCAGTCGTTTCAGGCGTGGCTCTCTCGGTGCAACGTCAGCTTCGTCGCCGTGGACGAGGCGCATTGCATCAGCCAGTGGGGACATGACTTCCGTCCCGAGTACAGGCAGCTCGGCGAGCTAAGGTCGCGGTTTCCGGGCGTCAGCCTTCACGCCTACACTGCCACCGCCACCGCGCGGGTCCGGGGTGACATCGCCACCCAGCTTGGCCTGCGTGATCCGCTCGAACTGGTCGGATCCTTCGATCGGCAGAACCTCGTGTACCGCGTTCTGCCGCGTGCGAATCTCAAACGGCAGCTGCAGGAGATGCTCGCGCGGCACAAAGGGGAAGGGGGCATCGTCTATTGCACGTCCCGGCGCGAGGTCGAGGCGCTGGCCGCGTGGCTGGAGGGGAACGGCGTCCGCGCGCTGCCGTACCACGCGGGGCTCGACGACAGCACGCGCAGCCGCAACCAGGACGCGTTTCTCGAGGAAGAGATCGACGTCATTGTCGCCACCGTCGCCTTCGGGATGGGGATCGACCGCTCGGATGTCCGGTTCGTCGTGCATGCGGGCGCGCCGCAGTCGCTGGAGCATTATCAGCAGGAGTCGGGGCGCGCCGGCCGCGACGGGCTGGAGGCCGAGTGCGCGCTCATTTATTCGTCGGCCGACTTCATGAAGTGGCGCCTCATGCTCGAGAAGAGCGGCGAGCTGACCGACGGCGTCCGCCGCCTGCTGCGTCAGATGGAACGGTATTCGGCAAGCGTTGGCTGCCGGCACCGGCATCTGGTCGAATACTTCGGGGAGCGATACGAGCGAATGGACTGCGGCGCCTGCGACTTCTGCCTGGGCGAGCTCGAACCCGTCGCCGATGCGGCCGTCGTCGCGCGCAAGATCCTCTCCTGCGTCGCGCGTGTGGGTCAACGGTTCGGTGCGTCGCACGTCGCCAACGTCCTGTGTGGCAGCGAGAACGAGCAGGTCCTTTCGAGGCGGCACAACCAGCTCACCACCTTTGGGCTGTTGCGGGAGGCGACGTCGGCCGAACTTCGGGGTTACATCGAGCAGCTCGTCGCCGCGGGGTTCCTTCGTCAGACTGACGATGCGTTTCCGGTGATTGCGTTGACGGGGCAAGGGGTGGAGCTTCTGAAGGACGCGGGTGTGGCGGGGGACCTGGCGTTGTCGCGGCAGCGGCGTCCTGTCCGCGAGCGTGAGCAGAAACGGTCCCGTGTGGAGACCGAGGCATGGGAGGGTGTGGACCGCGGGTTGTTCGAGGACCTGAGGGCCGTGCGGCTGCAGATCGCACGCGCGCGCGGCGTCCCACCGTACGTCATCTTCCACGACACAACGTTGAGGGAGCTCGCGCGGCTCAAGCCGCAGACGCTGGCGGACCTGCGCACCGTGTACGGCGTGGGCGCCCGCAAGGCCGAGGACCTCGGAGAACTGTTCCTCGCCGTATTACGCGGCACCACTACGCCGTAGTCCAGCCCTAGGGCTGCCCATGGAACTGAGAGAAACATGCCCGCATACGTGATTGCACATATCGACGTGAAGGATCCTGTCCAGTACCAGGACTACATAAAGCTGTCGCCAATCAGCATCGCGAAATTCGGCGGACGCTTTATCGCGCGCGGTGGCAAGAC
>JACDCA010000255.1 GCA_013694635.1 Acidobacteriota bacterium
GGGGAAGTCGCCAGGGATCGCCCGGTCTTCCTGTCTCTTGAGACGCTCGACCGAGACCGTCTGACGCCGCAGGTAACCCTCGTACTTGAACTCGGTTTCGACGCTTACGAGATCGAACGACAATTGCGCCGCGGGGCTGTCGAACTCAATCTCTCCAGCCGATACAAGATGTGAGAGCCTGATCTGCGGTTGCTGCAGCGCGCGCGGTGCGGGAACCCGGCCCGATCCAGGCATCGTCACCACAGAGCGACGGACACGGTCGCAGTTACGTTCGAATCTCTCGAGACGCCCCTCAAACCGTTCCCAGCGTTCGTTGTCGACCAGCCCGATTTCGCGTCCGCGCGGCGTGAGTCGCAGGTCGGCGTTGTCAGTCCGCAGTGCCAGCCGGTGCTCAGCCCGCGAGGTAAACATCCGGTAAGGCTCCAGACATCCCTGCGTCGTGAGGTCGTCGGCGAGAATCCCGATGTAGGCCTCATTGCGACGCAGCACGAATGGAGAGAGCCCTCCCACCGAGCGGGCCGCATTCGCGCCGGCCATCAGCCCCTGAGCCGCCGCCTCCTCATAGCCTGACGTTCCGTTGATCTGGCCCGCGAGAAACAACCCGCTGACACGCTTGGTCTCGAGCGACGGGCGCAGCTCAGTGGGCTGCACGAAGTCGTACTCCACCGCATATCCAGGCCGCAGCATCACCGAGTCTTCAAGGCCAGGCAGGGCATGAATGAGTTCTTTCTGAAGTTCCACTGGAAGGCTCGTCGAGAAGCCATTGACGTAGATCTCGTCGACGTCGAGCCCCTCCGGCTCGAGGAAGATCTGGTGTCGTTCCCGGTGGGGAAAACGCATCACCTTATCCTCGAGTGAAGGGCAGTAACGGGGCCCGATCCCGGCGATCTGACCGTTGAATAATGGTGAATGACCTATATTGCTTCTAACTAGGTCATGAACCCTATCTGTTGTGTGGAGGAGGTGACACGCGATCTGCGGCCGATCGATGAAGTCGGTCGTAAACGAAAAGGGGAGAGGCGGGCTATCGCCGTATTGGGCATCAAAGAGCGTGAAATCGATGGATTTGCGATCCAATCGGGGAGGAGTGCCCGTCTTCAACCGGCCCCACTTGAAGCCGAAGCCTTTCAGCGATTCCGCCAGGTCGCGGGATGGCGGTTCCCCGGCACGGCCCGCGGGCCGCTGCTCGCGTCCGACGTGAATCAAGCCATTGAGGAACGTTCCCGTCGTGACTACAAGGGCCGCGCATTGCACGAGCCGTCCGTCCTCGAGCTGGAGACCCTTGACGCGGCCGCTGCTCGCGACGATCGACCGGGCAGGCGCGACGATCCAGTCGATATTGGGAACCGCGGCCAGCCGGTCTCTGACCCACTGGCTGTAGCGTCGCTTGTCGGCCTGTGCCCGGGGTGACCACACCGCTGGCCCTCGACTCCGATTCAGAAGCTTGAACTGGATGCCCGTTGCATCGATGGCGAGACCCATCAGGCCGCCCAGCGCATCGATCTCGCGGACCAGATGCCCTTTCGCGGTCCCACCGATGGCTGGATTGCACGGCATGTGCGCCACCGTGGCCTCCGACAGCGTGCAGATTGCGACGGAGCGCCCCAGCCGCGCAGCGGCCCACGCCGCTTCCACTCCTGCGTGACCGGCCCCTACAACGACAACGTCATACTCAGCCATTGCTAATGTGCTTCGGTACTACTTTCCGATGCAGAACCGTTCGAAGATCGCATGGAGGGTGTCGTCGGCCGTCCGGGATCCGATGACCTCCTCGAGTGCCTCACGCGCCTCGCGAAGATCGGCGGCGACGAATTCCTCGGGCACTGCCGCCGCCGCCGCCGCGCTGGCCCGCTCCAGCGTCGTCAGCGCGCGCTCGAGAAGAGCGACGTGCCGGAGGTTGGTGACGGCCGGCGTATCCGTTCCGGCGCCGGTGGCACACAGGGCGTCGACGATTCTGCGTCGAAGATCGTCCAGCCCTCGTCCTGTGGGAGGCGCTACCCGCACGCCTGACGGTTCATTCCCGTTCCAGGCTGAAGGAAGGTCCGATTTGCTGATGACGAGGAGGCGGGGGCGCGCGGCGGTTTCTTCCAGGATCGCGTGGTCTTCCTCCGAAAACGGACGGGATCCGTCGAGAACGACCAGCAGAAGGTCCGCGGCGGCAGCGGCGGATCGGGCCCGCGCGATACCCTCGGTTTCAACGGCGTCGTCCGGCTGCACGCGGAGTCCTGCCGTGTCGACCAGCGTCGACGGCACGCCGTTGATGTCAACGACCTCGGTGACGAGATCGCGCGTTGTTCCCGGCGTGTCGGTCACGATCGCGCGGTGCGCCCCGGCGAGTGCGTTGAAGAGCGTCGACTTGCCGGCGTTCGGACGGCCAAGGATTGCGACGCGAGCGCCTTCGCGAATCAACCGTC
Organism: Acidobacteriota bacterium; assembly: GCA_013694635.1. Classification (GTDB taxonomy): domain Bacteria; phylum Acidobacteriota; class Vicinamibacteria; order Vicinamibacterales; family 2-12-FULL-66-21; genus JACDCA01. The sequence goes on from JACDCA010000255.1 coordinate 2,415, forward strand.
CGCGTCGCGCGTGCGACAGCAGCGTCGTGATCCGGCCGCGAACGACATCGATTTCCGCGGCGACCTGCCCTGGTTCGACGAAGTGATATCCCTCTTCGGGGAAGTCCAGCGACGCTTCGAGGCGCGTCGACAGATCGAAGAGCGCCGCGTCGATCTCGCCTATGCGCGTGGTGAGCGTTCCGTCGAGTTGATCGAAGGCCGCCCGCACCTGCAGCGGCGTAACGGCGTCGATCAGGTCCTTGACGGCTTCGGCCTGAACCAGGTCCATCCGGCCGTGCAGGTACGCACGCAGCGTGAACTCGCCGGGCTCCGCGAGCCGCGCGCCGGCTGACATTGCTGCTTCGACGATTCCGTTGACGATGATGGGGCTGCCGTGGGCGCTGATTTCCACGACATCCTCGCCGGTGTACGACGCCGGCGCGGGGAAAAACGTGACGATCACCTGGTCGTGCACGTCCCCGACGGCAACGCGCGCAAGGGTGGCGTGACGCGGCTGAAACCTGCTCGTGCCCGTAACCGTGGTGCCGACGGCGTGTGCGACCGGCCCGCTGATCCGCACGACCCCGATCCCGCCGCGCCCCGGCGGCGTGGCAATCGCGACGATGGTGTCGTCAGTGGAGAACATACGGGGATTGAGATCAGGATTTAACAGGAGATGATTACTACCGGCGGACGGAAACAATCACAGTCTTCAGGAAGGCGTCGCCGATGCTCTCCGATGAAAGCGCTGGGTCTTCCGCGACGGTGAGGTGCACGAGGCGTCGCGAGTATGGATTGAGCGGGCCGATCTCCTGCGGGCCGGACGACTTTGCCTTCTCCATCATCAAGCGCGCCATCTGGCGGAGTTCGGCGTCCTTGCCCTTGCGGTAATCGAGACAGTCGACGACGAACGAGCGGTCGTCGTTCAACTCGCGCCTGAACGCCGTGTTGACGATGACCTGCAGCGCGTCGAGGGCTTCGGCGCGCCGCCGCAGCAGCTGCTCGCCGTCCTGGCCCGAAATGGCGACGCGGATGCCGTCGGGCGTGTCGTCGATCGAGACGTCGACGGTCAATCCCATCGCCGCCATCGTCTTGCGAGTGAAGTCGAGAACGCGTTCGTTCAGATCCATTACCTGCGCTCCTTCGCGGCCTTGTCGCTGCGCCCTGCGCCGGCCGTCTTGAGCTTGCGCTCCGCCGGCGGACGAACGGTGCGCTGCGGCGCCGGGCCGATCAGCCGGTTGGTCAGCGCCTGCTGCCCGATCGCCCACAGGTTGCTGACCGTCCAGTACAACACCAGCCCGCTCGGCGCCCAGATGAACATGAACATGAAGATCAGCGGCATCAGCAGCATGATGCGCTGCTGCGTGGGATCCGCCGTCGACGGCGTCATCTTCGTCTGGACGAACTGCGTGATCCCCATCAGGATCGGCGTGATGAAGAGCGGGTCGTAGATCGACAGGTCCTTGATCCACCAGATGAACGGCGCGCCTCTTAGCTCGATCGCCACCGACAGCATGGCGTAGAAGGAGAACAGCACCGGGAGCGTCAGCAGCATCGGCACGCAGCCGCTGGCCGGATTGACGCCGCGCTCCTTGTAGAGCGCCATCATCTCGGTGTTCATCTTCTGACGCGCGGGATCGGTCATCTTCAGGTTCGCGTAGCGATCCTGGATGGCCTTCACTTCGGGCTGGATCTCCTGCATGCGCCGCATCGAGACGACACTCTTGTGTCGAAGCGGGAACATCACGACGTTGATGATCACCGTCAGCAGCACGATCGACCAGCCGTAGTTGCCGACGTAGACGTTCACCCACTTCAGCGCGCGGAGGAGCGGGACGACGAGAAACGCGAAGATCCCGAAATCGATCGCGCGCACGAGATCGCGGTCGACGGCCGCCAGCACGTCGAAATCCTTGGGCCCGGCAAAAAAAGCGGTGCCGTTCGCCGGACCGCTGAACTTGATCGACCACGACACATACGGCGGTGGAGGATCCGCCGCGCCGTCGCGCGCGGGGACCGGGACCGGCGCGACATTCAGCGCGACCGGCTCCTTCAAGCTGACCGCAGCCGTCATGAAGTAGTGATCGTCGACGCCGGCGAAGCCGAACAGACCCTGCGCGTTCGCCACTTCGGCGATGTCCCCCACGTCCACGCGTTCGACGTCCCCGTCGCGGTACAGGATCGGGCGGGGAGGCATGATGTAGCCGCTGGTGTTGAGCTCCAGCGCGTTACCGACGGCGGGGCCCCAGTGCACGGTCGGCACGAGCGGCTTTCCGCCCTGATCGACGCTCGCCGACAGGTGCACGACGTATGGATTCTGCGGGTGAAACGACAGCTGTTTGCGCGCAGTGAGACCGGTCGCGTCCGCGTATTCGAAAACGAGTGTCGCGGGCCCGTTCCGCACGTCGACCGCCGTCGCACTTGGGCGAAACAGCGCCTGCCGCAACACCGCCGAGATGCGCGGGTCGTCAACCGACAGCATGAAGGGGCGCGGATGTCCTGCGGGCGTGTCCTGGGGGACGATCTCGAGCGGCGCCTTCGCAGCGTCCTGGTATTTCTTGAGCCGCCAGCTCTTGAGAGCGCCGCCGCGGGTGGTGAAGACCGCATGCACCGAGTCGTTCTCGACAACGATGTCGCGCTCGACCTTGTCGGCCACAACCGGGGCGGCAGCGGGTGTTGCCGGCGCTTCGAGCTGTGGAGGCGCCGCACCCTGCGCGGCGGGCTGCGCCGCGGCGTCAGGTTTCGTCCCATCTGCTGACCGCGGCGCCGACGCGCTCCGTTGCGGCGGCTTTGGTGGCGGAAACATCGCCTGGTAGCCGTACAGGACGACGAACGAGAGGGCGACCGCGAGGAGAACCCGTTTTTCCATTTATGAGGGCTTGCCTCGACGAAGCACCCTGGGTGCGAAGTCGGGGATTGGATCCACGCCGTGGGCGCCGAAGGGGTGGCAGCGCGACAGGCGCCGCATTGCGAGGTACGACCCGGGGAGGACGCCGAATCGTTCGATGGCGTCGGCGGCATAGCGCGAGCAGGATGGCGTAAACCGGCACGAGCCGGCGAAGAGCGGGGAAAACAGCATCTGGTACCCGCGGATGAGCAGCAGCGCCACGCGCTGGCCGGCGCTCGGTGACCCGGCGGGCTGCGCGTCAGCCGGCATTGCGGACCGGCAGTCGGGCCGCCGCGCGGCGCCAGGCCGTGCGAAAGTCCTCATGAAGTGCGGTGAATTGAGCATCGAGCAGTTCGCGGCGGGGGATCACGATCAGATCGATGCCGACCCCTCCCGGCAGCGGCTGGTTCAGCCTGAAGATCTCTCGAATCAAACGTTTAGCGCGATTCCTATGGACGGCGTCCCCCAGCTTGCGCGAGGCGACGATCCCGAGTCGGGCCGGGGCGCCGGGCTTCGGGGCCACCAGCAGAGTGAAATAACGCGAGCTGACGCGAATGCCCTGGTCGAAGACCTGCTGAAAGTCCTCTCTGCGCCGCACCCGTTGGCGCCTGCTGAAGCGGTGCGACGGCATCCCATGGCCTGCTAGCGCGTCGAGACGGTCAGGCGCTTGCGCCCCTTCGCGCGACGGCGCTTGAGCACGAGCCGTCCATTCTTCGTGGCCATTCTGGTGAGGAAGCCGTGGGTCTTCTTCCGCCGCCGGCGGTTCGGCTGAAAAGTACGTTTCATGTTGCAGGTCCCTTATTCTGGGTGGGGAAACCTAGATATTACCGGGGAGAAATGCGGAGTGTCAATTATCGAGCCCTGTGCTACATTCCCCTCCCTGCGACCCGTCACATAGGGTCTCCCCCCGAAGTTTTCCACAGTTGTGGAAAAAGTTGTGGAAAAGCCAAGAAATCGATGACGGGCAACATCTGGGACCAGCTCCTCGGCCGGATCGAGACTAAAGTCAACCGCCACACCTTCTACACGTGGTTCAAGCCCACGTCCCTGGTTTCCGATGGCGGCGGGGCCATCCAGGTACGCGTCCCGAACGCCCTTTTCAGCGAATGGCTCGGTAAACACTATACGGCTGCCCTCGACGAGGCTCTCGCGGAAGTCGGCCGTCCCGGCACGCTCGTGTCCTTCCTGACTGACGACGGGATCCCGGTCATGGCTCCGCCGGCGGCAACGGCTGAGCCGGCAATCGACGTCGAGGTGGACGCTGAGGCGGAGCCGGAGCTGCAGCCGGGGGACGCCGGGGGCCTGGCCCCCCGCTATTCCTTCGACACGTTCATCGTTGGCGGATCCAACCAGTTCGCACATGCCGCCTGCCGCGCCGTGGCGGAGGCTCCGTCGCGCTCGTACAACCCGCTGTTCATTTACGGCGGTGTCGGGCTCGGCAAGACGCACCTGATGCACGCGATCGGGCACTACGTGCTCAATCACCTCAAGGGCCTGAGGTTGACGTACATCTCGTCCGAACGGTTCATGAACGAGATGATCAACGCCGTGCGGTACGACCGCGTGCTCGACTTCCGTGAGCGCTACAGAAGCGTCGACGTCCTGCTGGTGGATGACATCCAGTTCCTGGCCGGCAAGGAAGGCACCCAGACGGAGTTCTTTCACACCTTCAATGCGCTGTACGACTCCCAGAAGCAGATCGTCATCAGCAGCGACCGTCCGCCGCACGAAATCCAGCAGCTCGAGGAACGGCTGCGCTCGCGGTTCGAGTGGGGGCTGATTGCCGACATCCAGCCGCCGGATCTCGAGACGAAAGTGGCGATTCTGAAGCGGAAGGCGGAAGCGGAAGGGGTCGTGCTGCCCGACAATGTTGCGCTGTTCATTGCGGGAAAGATCAAGTCGAACATCCGCGAGCTCGAAGGCTCGCTGATCCGCCTCGTCGCCTACGCGTCACTCACGGGGAGGGAGATTTCCCTGCCGCTGACGCAGGACGTGCTCCGCAACGTCCTGCAGCACGACGAACGGGCGGTGACGATCGAGGGCATTCAGAAATTCGTGGCGGATTTCTACCAGTTGAAGCTCGTTGATCTGAAGTCGCGCAACAACTCGAAGTCGATCGCCATGCCGCGACAGATCGCGATGTATTTGTGCAAGGCGCTGACGAATGCGTCGCTGCCTGAAATCGGCAAGAGCTTCGGCGGCAAGCATCATTCAACGGTGATCCATTCCATCCGCAAGATCGAAGCCCTCCGCCAGCGGGATGGAGATTTCAACACGCTTATCAACAACCTTTCAGAGTCGTTGCGCTGAGCCGAAATCGGGCTTTTCCACAACCTCAGCCAAACGTGTCCTGCGGACGTTTTGTGCGTCTCCAGCCCGACCTGTTTTTGCACCGTACGTGCACCGGTTGACAGGCCCGGGTACCGAAGCTGGGTCCACAGCCTAAATTATTGACTCCCAAGGATTAAGGGCCGCATTTTAGGATATCCACAGGGCCTCTTTATTGTTATAATTCTTTGTTCCTATTTCTTCCTCTATCCAAGTAAGGGATAAGCGCGCTTCCGGCCGCCTCCCCGCGAGGTCAACACCACATGGAACTCGTCGTACGCAAGACCGATCTCCTGCGCGAACTGCAACTGTTCCAGGGCATCGTCGAGCGCAAGAACACCATCCCTATTCTGGCCAACGTGCTGATCGAGACCGATGGTGACCATGTCAAGTTCCTTGCGACGGATCTCGAGGTCGGGCTGCGTACGCGCTGCAGCGCGTCGGTGGCAAAGAGCGGATCGCTGACGCTTCCCGCAAAGAAGCTCTACGAAATCATCAAGGCGTTGCCGGACACGGACGTGCGGATCGAGGAGAACAAGAACGGCGTCAAGGTGGCGGCTGACCGGTTCGACTCGCGCATGCAGACACTGCCGCGCGAGGATTTTCCGTCGCTGCCTGAGGCGACCGGCAGTTACTCGGCAACGCTTCCGCGCGAAGTGATGAAGCAGATGGTCGCCAAGACGCAGTTTGCGATCACCGGCGAAGACACGCGGTACTTCCTCAACGGGGCACTGTTCATTCAGAAGCCGGACCTGATGAGCCTGGTCGCGACCGACGGGCACCGCCTGGCGCTCATCTCCGTCCCGCGCGAGAAGGTGAAGGGCAAGAAGGGAGACGAGGAGGAGCGCGTCATCCTTCCGAGAAAGACCTTGCTCG
>JACDCA010000272.1 GCA_013694635.1 Acidobacteriota bacterium
GACTGGAGATACTCGAAGAGTGGCCTGAGGTTGACGACATCGTGGTACCGATCGGCGGCGGCGGACTGATCAGCGGAATTGCTGTCGCCGCCGATGAGTCGGCGCGCACGTCGGTCATCGGCGTCGAAGTTGAGGCGTCCGCGCCATTCACGCACAGTATGAAGGCCGGCCGGATCGTCGAGATCGACGTCAAGCCCACACTCGCAGACGGCCTGGCCGGCAACCTGGATCCCGACACACCGACCTTCGACATCGTCCGGCGTCTCGTACGCCGGATCCTTCTGGTGACGGAGCGTCAGCTGGAAGACGCGATAAGGGGCATCGCGGCGGAGGAACGGCTGATCGCTGAAGCGGCCGGCGCGGCGGGAGTTGCGGCGATCATCGCAGGCATGGACGTGCGCGGCCGTAACGTGGCGGTGGTCCTGTCCGGGGCGAATATCGATTTGGAGAAGTTCAGGAAGATCGTCTGACCAGGGAAGAACCCATCCACCACCACATTCCAATCGCGATCGCAGCCACGACGAGAATCACTGCGACCCACCACCATCCGCTCCCACCGTCGTCATCCAGGGGAATCAGCTCGGATGGACCCGTATCTCCCGATCGGACGTCGAGAACTGCCGCGACTGTGCGTAATTCGGCGGAGAGCGACGCGGCACTCTGCTGGCGAGCATCGACGTCTTTCGCGAGTGCCCGCAACAACAGTGCATCCAGCTCCGGCGGCAGCTGAGCGTTCACACGACTGGCGGGCACAGGAGCCGCTCGCATGATCTTCCGGATCGTCTCGGTCGCGCTCGACGCCGCAAACGGATTCGTTCCGGTGAGCATCTCGTAGATGATCACGCCCAGCGAGAATACGTCGGTGCGGGCGTCCACGGGTCGGCCGAGGGCCTGCTCCGGTGACAGATACGGCACGATGTCGTCGGCACCAGGTGCCGTCGCCGCACTCATCACGTTGGACCGGATGGCCCCGCCCCTGGTCCACGCTGCCATCCCGAAGTCGAGAATCTTTGCGTTGCCCTTTCCGGTGACGATGACCGTCTCTGGCCGGAGATCCGTGTGGAGCACGCCGTGAGCGTGGGCCTCGGCCGTGGCGTCTGTGAGCTGCACGGCGAGCTCCAACCCATGGCGCGTATTCATGGGTTGGCCCGTCATCTGTTTTCGCAGCGTCGTGCCGAACGCGAACTCATAGACCAGGTAGTCAGCTCCGACATCGAAGAGCGTGGCAATGTTAGGGTGGGAAAGCGTAGCGGCCGCGCGCGCGTCCTCCATCAGACGCCCGCGCCGTCCAGAGTCTTCGAGCAGTGCGCTTGGGAGAATCTTCAGCGCGACAGTGCGGCCCACTTTCGTGTCCCGCGCGCGCCATACCTCGCCGAGACCGCCCTCGCCGATGCGATCCAGCACGTTGTAATCCGCGATGCTGCGATCCATCGCCCGCGAATTATACCCATCTCGCAGCCCGATCACTTGTTCGGCCGTGAGGGCCTGAGCTCCACCCGGCTCGGCAGGCTGCGCGCCGGGTGCCGCAGCAGATCCATGACGACTTCCGCTACGTCGTCCGGGGCGAGCTTCCAGTCTTCCTCCCCCGCCTGTCCGCGCCCCCCGAAACCGGTCGAAACCGACCCCGGCATGACATAACTGACGCGAATGTTATCGTGTCGTACCTCTTGCATCAGCGACTCGGAGAACGCGTTGAGGGCGGCCTTCGACGCGCAGTACGCGGCCCCGCCACTGAACGGGTTCTTACTGGCGAGGCTGCTGATGTTGATGATCCAACCGCCGCCGCGGCGCAACAAATGTGGGACGGCGGCGTGGCAGCAATGGAATACGCCGGTGAGGTTCGTGCCGATTACCGAATCCCACTGCTCCGTGGACATGGCGGCGACGGAGTTGAAGATGCCGACGCCCGCGTTGTTCACGAGGACGTCGAGGCCCCCGAATCGATCGACGGCGGCCTGAATCATCCGCGACGCGTCCGCAGCAGTCGCCACGCTGCCGTCTACGGCGGCCACCGGTGCGCCGGTGCCCGCACCCAGGTGCGACCGCGCTCGGTCGAGCTGCGCCTGGTCGCGGCCGGTAATCACCACCGAAGCGCCGGCGGCGAGAAGCGCCTCGGCAATCGACAGCCCTATTCCCCGTGAACCGCCGGTCACTACCGCGACCTTCCGGTCGAGCGGGGAGCTCGTTGACGTTTGAGAGACCGTACTCATGCCATTAGAATAGTCGACTCCTGCCAGGGCGCCGGGACACGAGGAGTGCGGTGCAGGCGGAGCAACCTCCGCGGAACGCGGGAATGTCCCGCGACGTTTTCATCGATGTCATTCATTGCGATTGTCGGAGGCGGCGCACTCGGCGGCGCACTGG
>JACDCA010000278.1 GCA_013694635.1 Acidobacteriota bacterium
CGCTACCCAGACGACGTTCGGGCTGGTGCCGCTCTATGGCAATGATGTCTGGTTCCATCTGTTGCTTGCGGCACCAGCCGCGTATTTCGGATTTCTCGCGTCCGAACCGATCGGTCGACGCTCTTAATCGGGAAGTCGTGCTGGATCTCCTCGTTCACGAGTGTTCATCCAGATGAGCCGGTTACCGAGGCTTCCTGAGGCATACCGTACTTGGCGATGATCTTTTGGGACAGGGCCTTCGGCTCCGCCTTCCAGCTGCTGGTGATCGTGTCGACCATCGCCTGATCCACCTTCATCATCATGGGCTTCATGTTCGAGTCTTGCCCGGCGGTTCGAGTAGTGACCAATCCTCCGACGAGGGCTGCGACCGCCGCGGCACCGATGAAATGGCTGATTCTCGCCGCCCGCTCGGAACGCTCACTAACCCGACTCATGTGGCCGTCCTTCCTGACCGAGGCTGTGATGCCGGGGTGTCCTTCCACGGACGGCCCCGTGCAAATCCTGAGGCACTACCCGGATTTCTTCATCATCAGGGAAGACGGATGTATCGTCTGCGGCGGTCAACCGCGGCGGAGATCTGTTGCGCAGCTCCATCAACGTGACTGACGCGAGAAGGAGAAGATCGCGTCCTCGTCACGCGGCCGGCCCAGATACTGCCGCAGCAGAATCCGCGCGGCGAGGACGGCGAAGGTCATGCCGTTGCCGCCATATCCGAGGGCGAACAGGTGGCGCGGATAGTGACGGTGAGCCCCCACGTACGGGAGGCCGTCGGGTGTGGTCGCGAACAGACCTTCCCATGCGTACTCGGTTGTCAGCTCCTCGGTCGCAGGATAGATCTGGGAGAGCTTGCGTCGCAGGTCATCCGTCGCACCGAGAAGCGCCGCGCGACGGGCGCGACGTCCCCTCGGCACAGATCGATCCGAACCACCAAACAGAATGCGATCGTCGTCGGTCCACCTGAAGTAGTGATACGGCCGCTCCGCGTCCCAGAACATCAGATTGCCGCCGACGAGTTGCCGCCGCAGCGCCGGAGCGCGACTCGTCGCAATCACGTAGGTCGTAGCCATCGAGAATCGCGCGCTCAGCGGTTTGAACGCCGGTGTCGCAAAACCGGTCGCGATGATGACGCGGTGCGCACGGACTCGCCCGTGTGGTGTCGAGACCCTCACACCGTCGCCGGTCTGGGTGACGCGGGTGGTCTCCGAGCGCTCGAAGATGCGGGCACCCTGGCGCGCCGCTGCGTGAGCCAACGCGAGGGTTGCGCGATGCGGATCGACCACGGCGTTACCCGCCGACAGGATCGCCGTTCCCCCTTCGATGCCGGCCCTCCGGTGCAGCGCCGCGCCATCGAGCAGCCGTCCGCCAAAACCTGCACGGTGACGGGCAGCGAGATCGCGGCGGAGGTCCCGCGCGCCGCGTGGATCGAAGGCGAGATGCACTGCGGGAGTGACGCGCGCCGGGCACTGCACGCGTCTCAACAGCGATTTCAGATCTCGAAGGCCACGACGACTGAGTCGCCAGATGGTCCGGGCTGTGGCCATCCCGTAGCGGTCCACCAGCTCGGTGAAAAAGCGGTCCGGCTCCTGCATCAGCAGCGCCGTGCTGGCGGCGGCGCTGCCGCGGCCAACCTGCAATCGTTCAAGCAGCGCGACCCGCAGTCCGGCTTCCGCGAAAATCAAGGCGGCTGTACACCCGGTGAAGCCGGCACCGACAATCGCGACGTCGACATCGAGTTCACGCCGGAGCTGCGGGTAGCGGCGGATCGCGCGACCCTTCGTTTGGTCGAGCCAGAAAGGCGAACCGTAGCGTAATCGCATGCGTGGTGTCAGGATTGCTGTGAGACGTAGAATGGGGCACAAATGAGCGACTTCGATACGACATCTTACTGGAGCGCATCGGGCCCTCTGCCTCGATTCGCGGCGTTGGACCGCAATGTCAGCGTTGATGTCGCTGTCATCGGCGGTGGCATCACCGGCATCACGACCGCGTACCTGCTCAAGCGAGCCGGACGGACGGTGGCGCTCCTCGACCGCCGCCGCATGGCGTCAGTGGACACCGGTCACACGACCGCCCATGTCACCCATGTGACGGATCTGCGGCTCACCGACCTCGAGAAGAACTTCGGACGCGACCATGCCCAGGCGGTCTGGGACGCCGGCCGGGCCGCGCAGTGGCAGATCGAAGCCAACGTCGATGCCGAGCAGATCGATTGCGGGTTTCAGTGGGTGAACGCCTGGCTCCACGCACCCGTGAATGAGGAGCGAAAGGGAGACTTTCATTTCGAGCGGGAGGCAACCCTCGCGTCCGAGCTGGGATTCGACGCCCGATTCCTCGACCAGGTGCCGTTCATGGAGCGACCAGGCATCGAGTTCGCCGGCCAGGCGCTGTTTCATCCCCGTCAGTACCTTCGCGCTCTCCTGGAAACGATCTCCGGTCAGGGGAGCCACGTCTTCGAGCACACAGACGTTGAGGAAGTCTGTCCTGATCCCCTGACCGTCGTCTCCGGCGGTCATCGCATCTCGTGCGGCTACGTTGTGATCGCCACCCACACGCCGCTGATGGGCAAGAACAATCTCGCCTCGGCGACACTGTTTCAGACCAAGCTCGCGCTCTATACCTCCTACGCTGTCGGCGGAAGGGTCGCGGCCGGGCTGATCCCTCCTGGCTCGTACTGGGACACCGCGGATCCTTACGATTATCTGCGAGTGGATCCCCACCGCAACCATGACTACGTGATCCTTGGCGGAGAGGATCACAAGACCGGTCAGGAAGAAGACTCGCGCCAGTGTTACGCGCGGCTGGAACGGCGGCTGCGCGCGCTCGCACCCGAAGTGGAGGTCACCCACCGCTGGTCAGGCCAGGTGATCGAGACCAACGATGGGTTGCCTTTCATCGGAGAATCGTCCGACCGACAGTTCGTCTCGACCGGTTTTGCGGGCAACGGCATGACGTTCGGCACGCTCGCCGCGATGATGGCGTCGGACGCGGTGGCGGGACGTCCGAATCCCTGGAAGGATCTGTTCGATCCGAGCCGGACGAAGGTCACAGGCGGGTTGTGGGATTACATCCGTGAGAACAAAGACTACCCGTACTACCTGATACGCGATCGATTCGCCGGAGCAGAGGGGAAAACGCTGCGCGGCCTGAAGCCGGGGCAGGGCAAGATCCTCGAACTGGGCGGCGAACGGGTCGCTGCGTACCGCGACGAATCGGGTCGGGTCACGCGACTGTCGCCAGTCTGCACCCACATGGGGTGCCTGGTCGCGTGGAACGCCGCCGAGCACACCTGGGACTGCCCCTGCCATGGATCTCGGTTCGAGCCGAAGGGAAAGGTGTTGTCCGGACCGGCGGAGTCACCCCTCACCAGGACGGATGAATGAGCGTACGGAGCTATGTGGGGCTGACTGTGGTTGGTCTGGCTTCCTGCGGCCGAGGCGCATTGAACTCATCGGTGCAGGTCGAGAATCGGATGCGAGTGGCGTCGATCATCCTGTCGTCAACTCGCCCCGCGGGCCCGCAAATCCGCAGTCCAGGCCTAGCACGTAGTACAGCGTGGCGGCCAGGTTGCACACGCAGGGGATGCATCAATTGAGCGAACGCATTGAAAAGTGGAGTCCTCGTATGCACGAGCAGCTGGCGGCAGGGGTCGTTCGCGTACCGGTGCTCTTCGTGAATGCGTACCTGGTCGATATCAATCCCGGTATCCCCGAGGATGGTTGGGTGCTGGTGGACAGCGGGCTCCGTGGAATCGGCGGTGCCGAGATCCGGCACCATGCAGCGAGGCGGTATGGAGCCGGCTCACCGCCTCGCGCAATCGTCCTGACCCATGGGCACTTCGATCACGCTGGATCGGCGCGAGCGCTGGCGCGTCAGTGGAATGCCGGCGTGTTCGCTCATCGGCTCGAGTCGCCGTACCTCTCCGGCCGATCCGACTATCCACCCCAGGATCCGACCGTCGGTGGCGCCTTGGCCATGATGTCGCGGGTCTTTCCGCGTGGAAGTCTCGACCTCTTCGCAATCTACGCGAGCGACGCGCTTCTCGATTGGGCTCGAGCCGTGACGGGCGTCGCCATGCTGCAACGATCATCACACCTTCGATCTGCCATCAATATCGACTGCCTACCGAGAGCGGCCCTACGACCGCGGCAGGCGAAACGGATGTGAGTTACCGGTCTGCGGCGGTCAACCGCGGCGGTGACATCGGACCAGCTTGAATCAGCCTCTGACTGAGTCGCAGCAGCACCGACTGATTCACCGGCTTGGGGAGGTGCGCGTGGAAACCACTCGTCAACGCGAGCCTTCGATCCTCGAGTCGAGCGTACGCCGTCAAGGCGATCGCGGGAATCCGGCCGCCTTGCGATGCCGGCAATTTACGGACGGCCCGGATCAGATCGAAACCGTCCTCCCCCGGCATGCCGATATCGCTGACCAGAAGATCGAAGCGCATTCGACTCAGAAGTTCGAGCGCTTCTGCTGCGGAGGCGGCGGTCACGGCTTCGGCGCGAGCATGGCTGTACATCCAGCTGATCAGCCGTCTCGCCTCGAGGTCGTCATCGACGATCAACACGCGCGCTGTGGCGAGCGTTGCGCCATGACCCCGCTCCCGCGACACGGCGGGAGCTTCCGCCTGCGGCTCCCTGGCGGCGATCGCGGGCAACGAGACCGTGAATGCGGCACCACGTCCCAATCCGTCGCTCGCGGCACTGACGATTCCACCGTGCAGTTCGACGAGATGTTTGACAATGCTCAAACCGATGCCCAAACCAGCGTGGGCCCGCGTCGCCTTGACGTCGGCCTGCCGGAATCGTTCGAACACCTCCGGCAGGAACGACGGGGCAATCCCCTCGCCGGTATCGGCAATGCACACGTCGAACACCTCGTCGCGGCGTCGAAGGCGGATGGACACGAGCCCGCCAGCCGGGGTGAATTTCACCGCGTTCACGAGAATGTTGCCGAATATCTGACGCAGGCGCTGCGGATCTCCGCGAATCAGCGAGTGCGGCGCGTCGATCGCCTCGACGACTCTCACGCCCTTGGCCTCCGCCGCGGGGCGAACCGCCTGGACGCTCTGCCGCACGATCGCATCGAGGTGAACCGGCTCCGGCGTCAGCTCCACCCGTCCCGATACGATCCGGCTCATGTCGAGCAGGTCCTCGATCATGGCCGACTGCGTCTCGGCGGCGCGCGCGATGATCGAGACGGCGTCTCTGGCCTCGACCGGGTCAAGGGACTTCTCGACCAGCAGTTCCGACCAGCCCACGATCGTATTCAAGGGCGCCCGCAACTCATGACTGAGCGTTGCGAGAAACCCGTCCTTCGCCGCGTTGATGCGTTCGGCATCGACGCGTGCCTGACGTTCGGCCTCGAGCAGGTGCTGCCGGCGGTCCTCAGTCTCCTTTCGTTCGGTGATGTCGATGACAGAACCGATGTAGCCGCGGAATTCAGAACCCGGGTCCAGCCTTGGCGCCGCCGCGCCGAGCACCCATCGGTAGCCGCCTTCAGCGTGCTGGAGCCGGTACTCGAACCGGTACGGGCCGCGGGAGCGGTTCGCCGCGAAAAACGTCTCGCGCACCTTGACCCGGTCCTCCGGGTGAATGGCAGACACCC
>JACDCA010000282.1 GCA_013694635.1 Acidobacteriota bacterium
CTCCTGTTATTCAACGCGTTCCAGTTCCACGGTAACCGTAGCCTCGGTCACGTTGTAGTACGCGACTGTGCGGCCCGCCCAGCCCGCGCCGCTCTGGCCGTTGAGACCGACGGCAATGCCCTCGTGCCAGTCGAAGCGCGCGCGATGCACGTGGCCACACAGGATCAACCGCACGCCCGCGGCAACGCCGGCCGACCAGAACCGCTGGCGATCCTCCGGCACGATCGCCATCGGCACCGTCACCTCCTTCACGATCCGGGCGAACAGCCTCGAGAAGCGCGATGTGAAGTCCGGTCCCAGGGGAGTCCACGTGAACTGTGGCGCATCCAGAGGATAGTGATGCGCCAGCAGGACCAGCGGTGCGTCGGCGCGCTGGCGTGCCAGCCAGTCCATCTCTGAGGGGCGCGCACAACCGATCGCGTGATGCACGACCACGGTGCCGGCGCTGAAGCGCAACGGCTTCCACGGCGCCGGCACCGTGTCCACGACGGCAATCCGCAGGCCCGAGCGTAGGACCTTCATCACCGGAGCTTGCGCGCCGACGCCAGCCGCGCGTGCGGCGATCGCAGCGTAGAACCGCTTGCGGCGGCGTTCGACCAGCGGCGGCGGATCCCAGAAGCGGACCGCGAGCCGCCACAGGTCGGCGCTGCGACGCGGGTGTCCGCCGCTGGACGCCAGGTCGTGATTACCGTGAAAGAGCGTGAGACGCTCGGCGTTCATGAAGCCGCGAAGGGCGAACGCACCGAGCGCCAGGTCGAGGAGATCCGGGTCCCACCGGTCGAGAAGATCGCCGGTGACAGCGAGGTGGTCAGGGCGGCGCCGGGCGATGCGATCCAGCTGGCGCTCCAGCCAGGTCACATCGCCTGGGTCCCGCAGATGCAGATCCGAAAGGTGCGCGATCAACACACGTGAATCCGAGCTTATCGAAAGGAGATAAGGAGATCAGCAAGGGATATGCCACTGGCAGCCGTGCGGAACAGTGTTGCACCGTGTTGCACCGTGGCTATGATTGGCAGATGGCCGCGTTCAATTCCTTCAACACGCGCACACGGCTCGCCGCCGCAGGCGTTGCCGCAGACGTCTTCAGCCTTCCGGCGCTCGAACGCGCGGGGTTTCCGAACATCGCGCGGCTGCCCTACTCGCTGAAGATCCTTCTCGAGAACCTGCTCCGCCGCGAGGACGGCCGCTTCGTGGACGGAGACGACGTACGCATATTGGCGGAATGGGATGTGACGTCGCGTGCACAGAAGGAAATTGCCTTCACACCGGCGCGCGTGCTGCTCCAGGATTTCACAGGTGTGCCGGCGGTGGTGGATCTGGCCGCCATGCGCGACGGCATCGTGCGGCTCGGCGGAGATCCCGCAAGAGTCAATCCGCTCCAGCCGGTCGAGCTCGTAATCGATCACTCCGTGCAGGTGGATCACTACGCCGAACGCAACGCCGCCGACCTGAACGCCGCGCTCGAGTTCACGCGCAATCGCGAGCGCTACACCTTTCTTCGATGGGGGCAGGAGGCGTTCGCGAACTTCCGCGTCGTTCCGCCCGACACCGGCATCGTGCACCAGGTCAACCTCGAGTATCTCGCCCGCGTCATCTTCAGGGAGACGGTTGGCGGCGTCGCGATCGCGTATCCCGACACGCTGGTCGGCACCGATTCGCATACCACCATGGTGAACGGGCTCGGGGTCGTCGGCTGGGGCGTCGGCGGCATCGAAGCGGAAGCCGCGATGCTCGGGCAGCCGATCTCGATGCTGATCCCCGAGATAGTTGGCGTCAGGCTCGTCGATCGTCTTCCGGAAGGGGCGACCGCGACCGACCTGGTGCTCACGATCACCGAGCGGCTCCGCAAGTTCGGCGTGGTCGGAAAGTTCGTCGAGTTCTACGGACCGGGCCTGGAGTCGCTGACGATCGCCGACCGCGCGACGCTCGGCAACATGTCGCCGGAGTACGGAGCGACGATCGCGATCTGTCCGATCGATGACATGACGCTCGACTACCTTCGGCTGACGGCCCGCGATGAAGAGCACGTGCAGTTCGTCGAAGCGTACGCGAAGGAGCAGGGGCTCTTCCGCACGACGGGGTCAATCGACCCGACGTACACATCGACGCTCGAGCTGAATCTCTCGACCGTCGAGCCCAGCCTGGCCGGGCCGAAGCGGCCCCAGGATCGGGTGTCGCTGCGACAGTCCAAGGCGAAGTTCCAGCAGGCGCTAGAAACGATGCTCGCCGAACGCAAGCCAACGCCTGCGGTCCCGGTTGTGAAACCTGGTGAGACGATCGCAGTGACAGCGGCTGCCGCGGGCCCGGCGGTCGCCGAACTGGAATTGACGCCCGGCATCGACGATCTCGATCATGGCTCGGTCGTTGTCGCAGCGATCACGAGTTGCACGAATACGTCGAATCCCAGCGTGATGATCGCGGCCGGTCTGCTGGCGCGTAACGCCGTTCAGCGGGGCCTGACGGTGAAGCCGTGGGTGAAGACGAGCCTCGCGCCCGGCTCGCTGATCGTAACCGAATACTACAAGGCGTCGGGTCTGCTGGAGTATCTCGCGGAGCTCGGCTTCAACATCGTCGGTTATGGGTGCACGACCTGCATCGGCAACAGCGGCCCGCTCCCCGAGGCGGTCTCCAATTTCGTCCGCCAGAAGAATCTCGTCGTCGCATCCGTGCTCAGCGGCAATCGCAACTTCGAGGGGCGGATCCAGTCGCAGGTGCGGGCG
>JACDCA010000296.1 GCA_013694635.1 Acidobacteriota bacterium
ACATCGGGCTTGCCGTGGTCACGATCGCGCCGAGTCGCGCGATCGCGAGAACGGCGATTGCGTACTCCGGTGTGTTGGGGCTGAAGATGGCGCAGACGTCCCCTTTGCGCAGCCCGCGATGCTATAGCGCCGCCGCTGCGCGATCGACCAGGCCGGGCAGCTGCGCGTAAGAGATCGTGCGTCCGCTGGCGCCGTCTATGACCGCGGCGCGGTCTCCGCGTTCGGCCACGCGCGCCAGTACGAAGTCCGGGAGCGGCATGTCGGGAACGTGGAGAGCCGGGTGTGGGCTGCGATACGTCGCCATCGGTGACGGATTCTACTCCGGGATGCGGGATGCGGGACGCGGAATGGCTTCAGCCGGCTTTCAGGATTGAGGCCCTCACCATGCGAGTGGGCGCCGCGTACTGCAGCCGTGTGGCATTGAGCTCCTCGAGCACGTCCTCGGCCAGGTGGCGCGGAGACACGACACGTGCGCCGGGGCCCCAGCCGAGGATCCACGCCCGGAGCGCGTAGTCGTTGCACACGTTGAGTTCCACTCGAATTCTGCCGTCCGTCAGCGGCGTGATCTCCTGTGATTTGTGCCACTCGCGCTCGCGGACGAACGGCGCCGTTCGCGCATCAAATTCGATGACGATCTTCTCCGGCTTGCCGGTATTCACGCCGAGCGAATCGCCAAACGCCTCGAGCGGCAGCGGTCGCGGTTCGAAGACTTCATCGGTCAGGCCGAACGTCTCGATTCTTTCTGTCGCGAACGTCCGGATCTGTTGATACTCGGGCACCCAGCCGAGTAGATAGATCCCGCCATCAGCGTAGGCAATGCGTTGCGGCTCGATCGAGTACTCCTTTGTTCGCCGGGACGATGCGGACGCGTAACGCATCGTCGCGCGCCGGTGGAGAAGGGTGGCGTCAAGCACCCGTGCCAGGATGTCGCGCAGCTTCCGATCGTCGTGCTTCTTGTGGCCACCGGCCTTCGTCTGCAGCGCTCGCGGCAACTGGTCCAGGAATCTCCGGCTTGCCAGCGGCAGCGCCCGTTCCAGCTTCGCAAACGCCCGCTCCGCATCGTCCTGCAGCGGCGCCCCGGCGAGCCGGTCCATCATCGTCCGGCTGAAATACAGTGCGCACAGCTCCATCACGCCGAGCCCGGTCTCTTCGAGCCGGCTGAATGGACGGCACCGCAGCTTCCACATGCTGGTGCCGTTGACCTTCTCGTCGTAGAGCGGGAATCCCGCGCGTCCGAGTGCGTCGAGGTCACGGCGCACCGTCCGGGGATGCACGCGCCGCTCGGACGCGAGCTTCGCGATCGCAATCCCGTTCCGCGCGCCATCGATCGCGCGGAGGATCTCCCATTGCCTCACGAGTTCATTGTTTCTAGCCATTGTTTCCTTCCGTCGTAGTCCAGCCTTTTAGAGGGCTGCCTGGATCCCTGCGCGGCTGTTTTGTACGGGTCCTGTCGCCCGACAGCCCCACCGGCTCCTCGCGCAAGTGCACTTGTCACGGGAGGCGCTCCGGCGGCCGGCGGGGCGGCCCCGTCGGGCGCCACCCGCTATCAGCCGCTCGTGCACTGCTGCGCTGCGGACCGACGCAGTTGCTACGCTGCGACCAGCCGCCGCGCCCGCTGGCGGTTGACTTCTGCCCGAAAGCACTCGAAACACAATTCGTGGTCGCGATCGGCGCGGACCTCTCTGCGATAACGGAACTTCGCCGGATGCTGCGCGCAGGCGCGGCACGTGTGACGTGGAAGGCGACGAAAGCGGCGGATGGCTGCGTTCATCGGCTCTCTCCTCTCTCACGCGCAGCTTACATAGAGGTGGTGACAGGGCCGGTCATACGTTTTTGCTTCGCTCTCCGAGCTATCAGAGGTCAGCCCTCAGCCAGTCAAGGATGTCGTCTGACGGTTCGGATCGGCGGTCACAGTTCTGGTCCTGTATTAGATCCATCGGCGGTACAGGGCCGATCATACGCTTTATGTTCGCCCGCTCATCTTGACGTTCCGTCAGGGACGATGGCATTGTCGTCGAGAGGTCGAGAACAGGGATAGCGATGGACATCGACGCCGTCTCGGCGCCGCTGCGCGAGC
>JACDCA010000359.1 GCA_013694635.1 Acidobacteriota bacterium
GCTCCGGCGGGCGCGCTACGCACGCCGACACCCCGGTATGAGGAGATTACTCTCAGAGGATCCGCCATCCTGTTCACATCCCGAAGAAGTCGCGGGCGGCGTCGAGGATGTTCTCGTCCACTTCGAGGGCGCCTCTCTCTTGCGCGAATTTCTCGATGCCGGTCTTGGCCATCGGGCGGACGAACTCGGGAATATTCGCGAGCCGCGCCTCCGCGGCGGCGGTCCACCGGACGGGCGTCGGCTCGCCCGGTCGGACTGCCTCGTTCCCCGGAATCATCGCCGAGAACGGACATTTTCCGCCGGTGCCCGCCTCGGCCCCCTCGGCCTGACTCGCCGAAGCGCCTTCGGAGCGAAGGCGGTCGGGGCCGATGCGGACGCCAAGTGACTGGACCAGCTGTGTTTCGTACGCATTGGTCAGCATCGCCATCTCGTAGCCGCACTCCGGGCACGAGTAGACGACCGAAAGCGAGCCGCGCTCGGGCGGGCCGACCGACTGCAGCTTCATCGGGCTGTCGCAGGGGACACAAAGGAATTTCATGGGAGGCTGTCCAGAAGTTGTTGTGCCACGTGGTCCAGGGCCCTGCCAACCGGTGTTCCGGGCAGGTCCTCGAGAGGGATTCCCCGATCGCAGTGCCGTGCCAGCTCGGGGTCGAAGGGGACGGTGCCGAGGCACGGAATTCCCAAGCCAGGCGATTCACCAGAGGCGAAGAGCGGCTTGACCGCGTTGCAGTCGCGGCAGTAGTAGCCGCTCATGTTCTCGACGTAACCGAGGAGGCGGTTGGGTCCCTTCGACAGAGCCGCCACAGAGCGCGCGACCACCCCAAGGGACACCTCCGAAGGGATCGTGACCAGCACAAACGAGGCCCTGGGACCGAGAAAATCGGCGTATTGGACGGTGCGTTCGGCTCCCGGCGGCAGGTCGAACATCAGCAGATCGAGCGTGCCCCACTCGAAGGACCCGAGGATCTCGCCGAGGAGGGCGAACTCTCTCGTGGCGCGCCACGTATGGGACTCCCCCTGTGCCGTGCTCTCGAAATCGAGCGCTTCCGACTCAGGGACCAGCGATCCCATCGAGAAGACCCCGATCCCGTTCGCGGTCCGCGGCAGCGCGACCTTGTGGCTGCCGGGCACGAACAGCGCCCCCTGGACACCGGCCATGCGCGCCTGTGAGGGGCCGTTGAAGTCCGCGTCGAGAATCGCAACCCGAAGCCCACGGGCGCGGAGCGCGCCGGCGAGATGCAGCGTCAAGGTGCTCTTGCCGACTCCCCCTTTACCGGAGCCCACGGCCACGAGATGGCGCACCCCGGCGAGCCCGTCAGTGATGCGGGCGCGCTGCTCGACCACCTGCTCGAGAACTCTGGATCCTCCGTCGCCGGCGATGTCGTGGTAGCCCTTCACGGTGCTGCGTAGCTTACACCGTCCCGCACCGGCCGCTCCAGACGCGGCTTGGGAGATGTCCGGTTCTTTAACCTCGTCGTCCCTGGGTAAGACGAGGGTGCCGGTGTGCTGTGCGGCGTTTGTTTGAAAACTAGGCCCTTCCGGGATCTCCGTCGGTCACAGGGATCCGTGTCACTCGTGAGGCCGCCTGGGCCCCGCACATGGGTGGGGACCTGCTCGGCGGCGGGTTGATTCGAGATGTCCTGCTGATAGAACGCTCCGCTCGGAGGAGCGGATGCAGGACACCAAGCTGTTCGCGACTATTCTGGGGATCACCGCGCCGTGACACGTGACGCGCGTGGAGCTCAAGACCGGCGACAAGCGCGTGGATCTGGGTTGAGCACGACCCGACGCGATGGCCGTGCCCAGAATGCGGCGAGCTGATGGCCGGCTTCCGGCAGATGAAACGGTCGGCGACGCGCAGCTCACCGCTCACGCACGCGTCGAGAGTAACGACCCCGATCCTGATTTTCGCACGGTGACCGCGATCCGCGCGTGCCGCTGACAACCGCGCAGAAGTTTCTTCCGCGCGCTGCAGGCGCAATGGAAGACGGCGGAGATGGACATCTATCTATCCCCGCGGCGGCCCGTGTTCTACGAGCCGCAGCAGGAGAAGGCGGTGATGACGCGCAACTTCGACTGGATGCTGCGCTTCATCAAGCCGTAGAGGACCAGGGGGCGTGCGGTGCCACGTGCCCAAGGCGCCCATGGGTTAGTGCAAAGAGATCCGTTGTCGTTCGGCACCCAAAGGTGATTGCTTCGTATACAAGTGTACGAAGAGTTTGCCGTCAACGAGGTCCTCACGATTTCGTCCGCGCATCGTCAACGTTCCCGCGCCGCTGATCTGATTCGGCGCCAGTAACTGCGCAACGATCGGCCCGGGCTTCTCCCCCTCGCTGCGATGAATCGCCAGCCCGATGACGCGGTGGGTGGGCCCCATCTTCGAGGTCGTCGCGTCAAATCTCAACTCGCCGGTCGTGACGTCGTAGGTGAATTTCACTGCCGACGAGCCGATCGCCAGGTCGGTGGTCAATTGTGCCGGCGCCACTCCTTTCGCGAGGGGCGGCGTGCTGAATGGGGCTTTACGTGGCTTCGTCGCTTGCTCCCACGCAAACGCATACTTCAATAACTTCGCTTCCTCCCATTCGCCCCCGAGCAATTCGAGCGCAATCGGGACGCCGTCGTTGCTGAAGCCGGCAGGCATCGCCATCGCGGGCAGGCCTGTCGTAGCGCTCAACTGGCAATTCACGCCGCCCTGCGCTTCGCCGATCAGCGCCGCTTTGCGGCGCAACGTCGGGTAGGCGAGCGCGTCGATGCGTTGCTCTTCGAGCGTCGCCATCACGGCGCCACGCAACGCGCGTCGCTTGATCATCGCCTGCCGGTAATGCTCGGTCTCGCGCTTCTCAGGCGCGTTTCTCAATCGGAACCTCGCATCCAGTTCTGCGTGATGCAGTCCGCGATCGATGATCTCGCCGAGTGACTTCACCGGCGCATTTGGCTGCTTCGCGAGATACGCCGCAAGATCGAACTTGAACTCGTCGCCGATCACGCTGCTGTCGCGAAGCAGATCGTCGAGGCCCGGCACGATCACATCGACAACTTCAGCGCCCTGCGCCTTGAAGCCGTCGAGCGCCTTACGAACCACGCCCGCCACTTCATCGTCTTCGGGCGCGTTGCCCCAGAGCGCGCGCAGCACGCCGATGCGGGCGCCCTTCAGGCCATCAGCGCTGAGCGCATCACGATAGGACTTCGGAATATGAGACGCGCTTTGCGCCGTGATCGGGTCCGCCGGATCGGCGCCAACGGTGGCGTCGAGCATGATCGCGAGATCGGTCACGCTCCGCGCCAGTGGACCAGCGATGTCCTGCGTGGACGAGAGCGGCATCACGCCGGTGCGGCTCGACAGACCATGCGTGCCGCGCAACCCGACGAGATTCTGATTGGCCGACGGAATGCGAATCGATCCGCACGTGTCGCTGCCCATGCCCGCCGCCGCGAAGCTGGCGCCGATGGCGGCGCCCGTGCCGCCGCTCGATCCGCCTGGCGTGCGGGAGAGATCGTACGGATTGCGCGTTTGCCCGGTGAACGACGAGATCGCCGTGATGCCGGCCGCGAGCTCGTGCATCGTCGTCTTGCCGAGGATCACCGCGCCGGCGTCGCGCAGCTTCCGGACCTGGTATGCGTCCGCCGACGGCTGCAGCGTCGCTAGGGCCAAGGTGCCGCCGGAGGTCGGCATCTCCGCGGTGTCGTAGTTGTCCTTGATCAGGACGGGAATGCCGTGCAGCGGCCCGCGCACCTTCTTGTCGGCGCGCTCGCGATCCATCGCGTCGGCGTCTTCCCGCGCGCGTGGGTTGATCATGACGATGGCATTGAGGCGCGACCCGGCCTGGTCGTAAGCCTGGATGCGCGCGAGATACGACTCGACCAATCCTCGCGACGTCACGCGGCCGACGTGCTGCGCGGCCTGCAGATCGAGGATCGACTGTTCGTAGACCTCGAAGAATTCCATCACCGTCGCCGGTTGTGGACGGACCGGCTGACGCTGATCGGCGTGCGCGGTCATGGTGGCCAGGCCAACCGCCATCGCCAGCGCGGGAAAACGGGCGAAATTCCTGAACGGCATGGCCGATTGTAGCCGTGACACCGGTTGGGGGGATGTCAGCATTTCCGCCCGTGCTCGCGTTCGGTGCGGTCGGCGCCGTGCCGGCCGGTAACGGCGTGGTCGAAGGCGAAGGATTCCCTACTTGCCGGAAGCGCGAAGAAACAACGAGCCTTCGGTAAACTCGGGGGGACACGCGCCTGATGCGGGCGATGCCCTTACCAGAACCGCGCTCGCCCTCTTCGACAGCGCAGATTAACCCTCCGTCGTCGGGGCGGGGTGTCGGAAATCGAGCGACCGCTTCGGCGTGGGATGCCTGTCTTTTCCGACTGACGCCAACGCGCGGCTCGCCTCGCTTGCATCGCAGGGTCCCGACTGGTAGCATATGCCTAGCATATGACTTGCTGAGGAGGCTGTCAAGGAGGTGCAACGCCACGTTCGCCTGTTCAAGAACGGTCGCAACCAGGCCTTGCGAATTCCGCGCGATTGGGAACTGCCCGGTTCCGAAGCCATCCTACGCAAGGAAGGACATCGCCTGGTGGTGGAACCCCTGGGTCGGCCGTCGCTGCTCGCCGTGCTTGCGACGCTGAAACCGCTCGACGAGGACTTCCCGAAGATCGAACGGCCGGCCGCCGAGCCGGTCGAAATCTGACATGCCGGCCCGCGTATACCTGCTGGACACCAGCATGCTGTCCGACCTCGTGCGTCACCCGCAGGGATTTGTCGCCATTCGCATCGCCGAGGTAGGCGAGGACAACGTGCTGACTAGCATCATCGTGGCATGCGAGCTGCGGTACGGCATTGCCAAGCGCGGCTCCAAAAGGCTGACACGGCAAGTGGAGGCGGTGCTCGGCGCAATCACGGTTCTACCTTTAGAGAAGGGCGCAGACCGTCACTATGCGGCGATCCGCACCGCGCTCGAACGGAAGGGGAC
>JACDCA010000377.1 GCA_013694635.1 Acidobacteriota bacterium
CCATCGGCGTGGCCGAGTACAACTTTCTCGACCGTCCCTACGGGACTAATCCCGCCTTCGACAAGTACCGCAAACTGAACTCGTATGCCGGCAACACGTTCACTCGCAACTGGGTGGTGAACGAGAAAGAGGAGCCAACCACGGGCACCCCGTACGCCGGAGTGCGCGCGCGCATTCTGGGCGGCCGCACCAATTTCTGGGGGCGGGGAGCGTTGCGTTACGGACCGCTCGAATTCAAGAGCGCGAGCCACGACGGGTACGATGTCGACTGGCCGATCTCGTACGACGACGTCAAGCCGTATTACGACAAGGTCGACGTTCTCCTGGGCTGCTCGGGCACCGCCGAAAACCTGGTCCAGGTGCCGGACGGCATCTTTCAGCGGCCTTCGAAGCTCAATTGCGTGGAGGTCGAGTTCAAGCGCGCGATCGCGAAGCTGGGCCGCCATTACATTCCGGGCCGCGCCGGCGTCACGACCGAAGGAGTGCTGAACAAGTACCGCACGCGCTGCATGGGCCGAGGGAGGTGCGGGCGCGGGTGCGATCTCCAGTCATCGTTCCACTCGCCGACTGCACTGATCTACCCCGCCCGCGATACCGGCAACCTCACGGTCCGGCCGTACTCCATCGTGGCTGAGGTGCTGTTCGACGAGGCGACGAACCGCGCGTCCGGAGTGCGCGTGATCGACGCAAACACGCGGGCGGTTATGGACTTCAGGGCGCGCGTCGTCGTTCTCGGCGCGGGGACACTGGAGAGCACCCGGATCCTGTTCAATTCGAAGCCGCGCCTCCATCCGAACGGGCTCGGGAATTCCTCCGGCCTGCTCGGTTGCTACCTGAGCGAGCACATGATGGGCATTCGCGGCAGCGGGTACATGCCCAGCCGCATCGGCACCGCTCCCACACTGGACGACGGGCGGCCAGTGCCGCCGTACGTGCCGCGGTTCCGCAACGTCACGGATCGCCATCCCGACTTCCTCCGCGGGTACCATTTCCAGGGCGGAGGTGGATGCTCCGAATATCCGGGAATGG
Organism: Acidobacteriota bacterium; assembly: GCA_013694635.1. GTDB lineage: Bacteria > Acidobacteriota > Vicinamibacteria > Vicinamibacterales > 2-12-FULL-66-21 > JACDCA01. The sequence goes on from JACDCA010000377.1 coordinate 1,030, forward strand.
CCAACGAGATGCCCGGGTACGGCAAAGCCTTGAAATCCAGCATCCGGAAGTACTACCCGTCGATGATCAGCCTCGGCGGCTTCGGCGAAGTCCTTCCACGGAAAGAGAACCGCGTCACGATCGATCCGGTCGTCAGGGACGCATGGGGTCTTCCGGTGTTGCGGTTCGACTATAAGTTCGGCGACAACGAGATGAAGATGGCGAAGGACATGGCCGACACGGTCGAAGAGATGCTGACGCTGGCGGGGGCCGAGAGCATCAAGATCGTGAAAGAGCCGCTGCCTCCCGGCTGGTCGATCCACGAGATCGGCACGGCGCGGATGGGAGACGACCCGAAGACATCGGTCACCGATCGCTTCTGCCGGCTTCACGACGTCAAGAACGTCTACCTCGCGGATGCCAGCCCGTTCGTCTCGGGCGGTACCCAGAACACCACCTGGTCCATCCTGGCGATGTGCTGGCGGACGATGGACTACCTGAAAGAGCAGATGAAAGCCGGCGACGCGTAGGGAGTGCTCCCGCAGACGCGCAAGGGAGCGGCCGTAGTGCAGGGCTTTAGCCCTGCTTCACCTCCACGGAGGGCTTCTCTCCGGCCAGGAAGCGGTCCACCCGTGCGGACAGATCCTTGAGATACGCGGCGTCCCCGCCGGAAACCTCGGTCGTCACGTATCCCGAGTAGCCGATGTCCGCCAGGGCGCGGCGGACCTGCGGCCAGTCGATGTCTCCCTCGCCGAGGTTTTTCCAGGCAAAACGGCCGTTTGCGCGGTCGAAGTTGAAGTCTTTCAGATGGATCTTGACGATGCGCGCGCCGAGCGTGCGGATCCAGTCCTGAGGGTAGCCGTGAATGACGACATTGCCGACGTCGAAGTAGGCGCGGAGCCAGGGTGACTCCATCTCGTCGACGTACCGCGCGAATTCGAGCGGGCTGAGCAGGAACTTGTTCCAGACCTCCTCGACGCCGATGATCACCTTCAGTTCGCTGGCAAGCGGCAACAGACGCTCGCGGATCACGCGCTGCGACCGCGTCCAGGCATCACGGTATGACGTGGCGGCGTCGACGACCGCGGGGACGAGCAGCACCGTGTCCGCGCCCCACAGCACGGCATTGCGCAGGGAGGCCTCCATGCCGCGGACGCTGCGGGTCACAACGTCCGGATCGCTGCTGGAAAGCGGCAGCCGCCAGTGATCCTCGTTCATGACGGAATGGACGCGCAGCCCGCTATCGAGCGACGCCTGCCGGATTGCAGCCGCCTCTGCTTCCGCTGTAACGGTGCGCATCTCGATCGCTTCGAATCCGGCCTCGCGTGCGAGCGCAAAGCGCTCCGCGTACGAGCGCTCCTTCGGCAGCATCGAGATCAGGACCGATTTCCGGATGACACCGGCGCGCTGTGCCGGTGCGGGCGCCTGAAGGAAGGCGGCAGCGGGCCGAACCTGTCCAGACGTCGCAACCGCGCCGGCTACCAGCTTGAGAAACATGCGGCGGTCATTCATGCGGCCCTCCTCGCGCGGTGGCCCGATCCAAGGTGCACGGGCGCTATACTACCGGCGCTGCCGGGAATCGTGAAGCGCCCGACGCGGCGAGGCCGGCAACTGCGCCGGCTTTCGGGCGCCGGCAACCACTGAGGCGATCGGGGTGCGTACTGCTCCACCTACGGCACCGATGCGGGCGCGCGTGACTGGGTTGACACCTCCTGCGGGGCCCAGTAGTGTCTGCCATCAAATGCATTCAGCGGCTCCAAGGAGGATTCAGGCAATGGCTGTTTTACTACGCAGGCGAAATCTCCTCGCAGGCGCACTGGCTATAACTTTCGTCTGGCTCACGTCCGTTCCGGCCACGGGCCAGGCACTCTACGGC
>JACDCA010000401.1 GCA_013694635.1 Acidobacteriota bacterium
AGATCCTCGCGGCGGTGAAGACGTTCCAGGACACGCTGGTGGACGCGAAGCAACTGGCGGACACGAAGAGCGCCGTGAAGTACGGCTTCCTCATGGGGATGGAATCAGCGCAGGACGTGGCGCTCGCAGTGATGTGGCCGATCGTCTACAGCGGACGGCTGGAGGCGATCGAGGACTACTACCGCACCCTCGAAGCAGTGACGCCGGAGGATGTTCGCGAGGCCGCGAAGAAGTATCTGCTCGATACCGGACGAACGACCATCACGATGGTGCAGGGAAATTGATGATGAAGATGCTTCTCCTTGCGTTCGTGGCAATCGTGTCGGTCGGGGCAGCCGACAACAACATCATCGCGCTCCCGGAGCCGAACTCGCCGTTTGTGGCCTTCAACATCTGGATCAAGAGCGGGTCGGCGGCGGATCCGAAGGGGAAGGAAGGGCTCGCGTCGCTGACGGCGAGCCTTATGTCCGGCGGCGCGACCAAGCAGGACACGCTCGAAACGATCCTCGAGAAGATGTATCCCATGGCCGCGGGATACAGCGCGTCGGTGGACAAGGAGATGACCAACTTCACCGGCCGCGTCCACCGCGACAACCTCGACGCGTTTTACGGGCTCTTCAAGAATGCGCTGCTAGCCCCTGCCTTCAGCGACGCGGACTTCAACCGCCTGAAGGCGCAGCGGCTCAACTTTCTCGAGCGTGGACGCCGGTACTCGCGCGATGAGGAGTTGAGCAAGGACCTGTTGTTCTCGATGGCCTACGAGGGAACGCCCTACCAGCATCCTTCGGATGGCTACGTCGAGTCGGTCCGCTCGATCACGCTGGACGACGTCCGGGCGTTCTATCGCGATCACTACCTCCGCAACAACATCGTCGTGGGCGTCGGTGGGGGGTACCCGCAGGGACTTGCCGAGCGCGTCAGGAAAGACATCGAGGCGCTGCCAGAGGGAACCGCCCGGGCCGCGGCTGCTCCCGCACCCAAGCCCCCGCCGGGTGTGAAGGTTCTGATCGTCGAGAAGCCGACCGATGCATCGGCGATCTCGTTCGGATACCCGATCGCGCTGCTGCGCAGCCACGCGGACTTCGTGCCGCTCCTCATCGCCAACTCCTACCTCGGCGAGCACCGCAACTCGGTCGGACGGCTCTACCAGGCGATTCGCGAGACGCGCGGAATGAACTACGGCAACTACTCATACATCGAGGCGTTTCCGGCCGGCTACGCCACGCAGCAGCCGCGCGTGAACGTCCCGCGGCGGAGCCAGCTGTTCGAGATCTGGATCCGTCCGATCTCGCTGACGGCCCCAGGCAACCTCCACGACCGGACACTCTTCGCCACCCGGGCGGCAATGTTCGAGCAGCAGAAGCTGGTGGAGAAGGGGATGACGCCGCAGGAAGTCGCGACGTCAAAGGAATTCCTGCGCAACTACGTCGGCACCTGGGGCGCCACCATCAGCCGCCGTCTTGGCTACGCGATAGACGATGCGTTCTACGGGATTGGGAAGCCCGGGTTCCTGCAGTCACTGAAGGCGGCAATCGACAAGGTGACGCCCGACCAGGTGAACGCGGCGATCAAGAAGCATCTGCAGGACGACAACATGCACCTGGTGATCATCACGGCTGACGCCGCCGGGATGAAACAGAGGCTTGTGAGCGGCGCCCCGGCGTCGATCACCTACGCCGGCGAGCGCCCCGCCGCGCTGCTGGCAGAAGACAAGACGATCTCGGCGTTGCCGATCAAAGTGAAGGAAGCGGACATCACCATTCTGCCGATCGACAGGGTCTTTCAATAGTCCCCGCTAACGACGACAGAGACACAGAGTTCACAGAATGAATTCTGTGTCTCTGTGTCTTAGCGGTGCGTTCGTGTGGCCTCCTACCGCACGCTTACGCGCATCTCGGCGCGGTCCGGCCTTCCGTTTCTATCGTTGAAATCGCCGTCGATCAGGATCGTCCCTTCCGGGAACAGCCCGCAGCCAAACCGCAGAAAGAACGGGAGCTCCCGTGAGGTCCGCGCCGAAACCAGCAGTCCGTCGATCGGCGGCAAACCGGGGATCGGGATCGGTCCTCTCGACGGGAGCGGCGCAACGCCAGGGAAGGGTATCGGCGATGACGACGGGATGAACGAACCGTGTGGTGCCGGGAAGACCTCGGGCAGCGCGCGATCGCCGAAGCGGTCGGTAAACGAGAATCGGAGACCGCGCAGGATCAGGTCCTCGCCGGCGCCAAGAGTGACGGTAATTCGTACACCGAACGACGACCGGGTTGTACACGACGAACCAGCCAGGAACTCAGGGCGCACGATCTGCGGCTCTGCTGTGAGGGACGGTTTCAGCGCCCCGCCAGCGGGCGAGGGCGTTGTGGGACTCGCAGCGGTGCGGTTGCACGCCACCGATGCAGTCAATAGCAGAGCCAGCACGACCGGTGCGTACGTGGGGAAGCGTTCGTACATTCTGCACCTCTGACGCGAGACATAAGCAAGCGACGTGCGAGGTAGAGTTCACGGTTAGAATCCGCACACAGCTCGGCTTACGCCGGTGCCCTTAGCGAGGCTTTCATGCGACGAGTAGTCATTCTGATCTTCGCAACGACCCTGATTGCGACGGCCCAGCAGCGCGCGCCAGAAATCGAGTCGATCCGGCAGGCGGACATGAAGGCGGACCTGACGTTCCTCGCGTCGGACGTCATGGCCGGGCGATTGACCGACACGCCCCAGAATGCGCTCGCGGCCGAGTGGATCGCATCTCGCTTCGAACGGCTCGGGCTCAAGCCGGTGGGCGACGATGGGACGTACTACCAGAAGTACAACCTGGTGGTGGCCACACTGGGAGCAGAGAACACTATGACGGTCGGCGGCGTCGTGGAGCACGACAGGCCGAAAGCCGGCGTTGATTTTTCTCCGCAGCGGTTCAGTGCCAGCGCGACCGGGAAGGGAGAAGTCGTGTTCGTCGGCTACGGCATTTCGTCGCCCGAGCGTGGGTACGACGATTACGGCGAAAGAGGCGGCCCGACCGACAGCCCAGTCAAGGGAAAGATCGTCATCGCGATCGACCACGAACCTGGTGAGAGCGATCCAGACAGCATCTTCGACGGCGTCGTCACATCGCACTCCTCGAGCCCGTTGAACAAGGCCTTGGCCGCACAGGCCAGGGGTGCGGTCGCGATTCTGTTCGTGAGCGACGTTCATAACCATCAACAGACCGGTGACGGGACGCGCGTTGCCGGAAATCCGTGGCCGACGCAGGCGCCGCGCATCCGCCCCTTCCAGCTCGAGAGCTGGGTCGGGCAAGTGCGGATCCCGGCCGCGCAGGTCTCTCGAGCGCTCGCAGAAGCGCTGCTTGCAGGTACGGGACGCACGCTCATGGACCTCGCGAAGACGTCCGACACGCCAGCTGGATCGACGCCGATTGCGTCCACCGGCGCAGAAGTTCAGATCACGACGTCCATCGAGCGAACGATCATTCCCGATCGCAATGTCGTCGGCATGATCGAAGGCGCGGATCCGAGACTGAAAGACGAGATCGTGATCGTCTGCGCGCATTACGACCACGACGGCGTGAGCGGCGCCAACGTTCTCAATGGCGCGGACGATGACGGCTCGGGGACCGTCGGTGTCATGGAGATTGCCGAGGCGTATGCCGTGGCCGCCCAGAAAGGGGAGCGGCCGAAGCGGTCGGTTCTGTTCGCCGCATGGAACTCCGAGGAGCGCGGGCTTTTCGGCGCGTGGGCCTACACCGAGAAGCCGATCGTTCCGCTCGCCAGGACCGTCGCCGTCCTCAACATGGACATGATCGGGCGGAACGAGGAAGTCCCCGCGGAGGGCGGCGGGCGGTTCCGCGGTCTCGACCCGCAGACAGCCGAATCGAACAGCAACGCAGTCAACATCATCGGCACGACAAGGAGTGCATCCCTGAAGAACGTCGTCGAGCGCGCGAACGCCGGGATCGGTCTGACGCTGCGATTGCGCTATGACAACAACGTCTCGCAGTTGATGCGTCGCAGCGATCACTGGCCGTTTCTCAACAACGGCGTCCCAGCGGTCTGGGTGCACACGGGCTTGCATCCCGATTACCACACGGCGAATGACGATGCGGGCCGGATCAACTATCCGAAGATGGAGAAGATCGCGCGCATGGTGTACCAAGCGTCCTGGGATCTGGCACACACGGCTTCACGGCCAACGATGAGCCGTCCGAAGTAAGACTCCGGCTGGGTCGGCCGTGCTACACTCGATACACATGAAACGCACAAATCTTGTGCTAAATGGTGAACTCCTGCAGGAGGCCACGAGGCTGAGCGGGGAGCGTACCTACTCCCGCACCGTCGAGCGGGCGCTGGAGGAGTTCGTCCGCCGAGTCAAAGCCCGCCGGATACTTGACCTCGCCGGATCCGGAGCGTGGCAAGGGGACCTGAGCGTCGTCCGCGAGGACCGCGGCACCTATCGAACCCGGCGTCGTGGTTCTCGTTGACACGTCCGTCTGGATCGAGGTCTTCCGGAAGCCGGCCCGTCTCAAGCTGGAGTCCGCCGTCGACTTCGATGATGTCGTGACGTGCCTGCCCGTCATCCAGGAAGTGCTGCAGGGATTCGATGATGAGCGTGCGTTCGTGCTCGCCCGCGAGGCGATGCACGCGCTGCCGGTCGTCGAGTCTCCGCTGGCGCGACCGGTCTTCGACCACGCTGCAGACATGTACCGGGCGGCGCGACGCGCAGGATTGACCGTGCGGTCGGGCGTCGATTGCCTGATCGCGGCGTGCGCGCTCCGGCACGGACTCGAGGTCCTGCACTGCGACCGCGACTACGACACGCTGGCCCGCATCTCGGCGCTCCGTTCCCGCCGGATCAAGACCCGGTGAGATGAATCCAGTCGAGGTTGCTGCGAACGCCTTTGTCGCGGCGGCGATCTTTCTCGCCGGACGCAACAACGTCCATACCTGGTGGCTCGGTATCGTCGGCTGCGCGCTGTTCGGCTGGGTGTTTTACGAGTCGCGCCTGTACGCGGACGTCACGCTGCAGATCTTCTTTATCCTGACGAGCATCCTGGGTTGGTGGAAATGGCTGCACGGGCGCAAAGGGGCGGAGCTGCCGGTGCGATTGTCGCGTCCATCCACACTCGTTGGCTGGACGGCCGTTGCTGCGGTCGCGGCGCTCGGCTACGGCCTGCTGCTGCACACCTTCACGGACGCCTACGCGCCGTTTCTCGATTCGATCGTGCTGGCCTTCAGCGTGCTCGGGCAGCTGCTGATGATGGAGCGCCGCGTCGAGAACTGGTGGGCATGGCTGCTGGTGAACACGATCGCCGTCCCGCTCTACGCGTCACGAGGTTTGTATGTGACGTCGGTGCTGTACGTGGCGTTCTGGGTGAACGCCCTTGTGTCGCTTCGTCGTTGGCGGGGGTTGGCGCGGAAGAATGGCTAACCACGGAGCCACAGAGCACGTTGCTTTTCGTATCTCTGTAACTCCGTGGTTGTGTTTTGGCCCTCGAAAGGGCTGGACTACGGAGCCATTTGCGACGGCTGGAGCTGCAGCGGTTCGTCGAGGCGGATGCGGATGATGGTGCCCTGTTCGAGCGCGACGTCCTTGCCTTCCGTAGCCGCAATTACTCCGCCCGCGCCGACGGCTGCGCCGATGACCGCCCCTTTCAATCCGCCGATGATCCCGCCGATGATGGCGCCAACGGCGCCGCCGGTGCCGACGGTCTTCACCTCATCTTTGATGCCGCGGCTCTCGAAGACCTGCGTCGCCATTGCGCGAACCGGGTAGTTCCGTCCACGCACCGTGACCTGATCGAACGCGAGCGTCAGCTTGCCGGTCCGATCGATGTTGCCCGCTTTGTCAACGCTGCGGACGATCCCGCGGACCGTGGATCCGGCGGGAATCAGGACGCGATTCCCCTGCATCAGGTCGACGGCCGTGGTGGCTTCGAATCGTTGTTCCACCGTTGCGGTCTCGGAACTCAGCCGCTCCTGCACCCGGATATCCAGTTCCTGACCAACCGGCAGCAAGCCCCGACGGCCGCTTTCGACCTGTTCCGGAGCTGTCGGGTCAATGGCAGTCGAGCTGCCGCTCGTGCCACTCGGTGTTGTTGACGGCGGGTTGCTGCTCATGGTGTCGGCGCATCCGACACATCCGGCGAGCGCAACCGCCGCGAGTATTGCTTTCACGTTCATGCCAAAACCTCCCGCGCCTCGAGAACGCAAGGTGCGTTCCGGCGCTGAGAATTGACCACCTCTCTCGCCTCGCTGACCACCATCGAGGGCATCTCTGCCGCAGAAGCACACTCATTGTTCGGATTTCGGTACAGGCGAGGCGGGATCTTAATTTGCTGAACACTGGGCATGACCCGACGCACACAACGAACATCGGCCCTGACGATGGCTGCGCTCGTCAGCGCATCCTTATCATCCGCGCAGACCACCGTCGCGCTGCGCAAGAACAGCTTCACTCCGGCGCAGGACGTCCAGGTCGGTCAGCGGGCCGCTACGGATGCGCGCCGCCAGCTGCCGATGCTCAACGACGGACCCACCGATGCGTTTGTCGAGCGTGTCGGACGCCGGCTCGTGGCTGCCGTTCCCGCGCGCTTTCGTCATTCGGGCTTCCGATATTCATTCGACGTGGTGAACCTGCGCGAGATCAACGCCTTCGCGTTGCCGGGCGGGCCGATGTTCCTCCACCGCGGAACGCTCCAGGCCGCGCGGACAGACGACGAAGTCGCCGGCGTCATGGCGCACGAACTGGCGCACGTCGTTTTGAGGCACGGCACCCTGCAGGCGTCGAAGGCGCAGAAGTTTCAGTTCGGTGCGCTCGCCGGCCAGATCATCGGCTCGATCGTCGGCGGCAACACGGGGCAGATCATCGCCCAGAGCTCGCAGGTCGGCCTTGGCACCTACTTTTTGAAATACGGACGTGAGTACGAGCGCGAAGCGGACCTGCTCGGCGCGCAGATCATGGCCCGCGCCGGCTACGACCCGCGGCATATGGCCAACATGTTCAGAACCATCGCGCAGCAGGGGGGCGGCCGTGGACCGGAGTGGCTGAGCAGCCATCCGGATCCAGGCAACCGCTACGCCTCCATCAACCGCGAAGCTTCGATGCTGCGGGTGGCCGGCGCCGCGAACACGGGCGCATCATTCACGTCGGTCCGCTCCCGCCTCGCGCGAATAGCGCCGGCGCCGTCCGCGCAGCAGCTCGCGCGGCGTCGCTAGAGCTCACGGGCAACCAGAAGACCAGGAGGGATCGCGGGCCGCGACCCCTACTTGTAAGGTCCGACGTCTCCGTTCGCTCCGTTCCTCCTGTGAACTTCACTCTCTCCGTCCCCTCCGTGCGGTCAAAGCTCTCCTCACCTATACTTACGCCGTCTCGCTCAACCTTCAAAGGATGCCCATGCGTAAGCTCCAACTGCTGTTCACGGCCGCCGTTTTATGCGGTCTCGCCCCGCTGGCTTCAACCCTCTCCGCACGCGTGGATCCGGCGGATACGCAGCTGCTGACGCAGCCGGCGATCAGCGCGAACCACATCGCCTTCATTTACGCCGGTGATCTTTTTGCCGCCGACAGCAAGGGGACGAACGTCCGGCGGTTGACGACCGACGACGGGCTCGAGTCGAACCCGGTGTTTTCGCCGGATGGGAAGACGATCGCGTTCAGCGCTCAGTACGACGGCAACACGGATGTGTATATCGTGCCGGTGAGCGGCGGTCCGCCCGTGCGTCTGACCTGGCATCCCGGCGCGGACAGTGTGCAGAGCTTCACGCCGGACGGCAAGGGCATCCTCTTCACCTCGCAGCGCGCGACGTTCACGGGTAGCTACGCGCAGCTCTTCACGGTGCCGGCCACCGGCGGGATGGAGGAGCAGCTGCCGATCCCGAATGCGGCGCGCGCGAGCTATTCGCCCGACGGCCAGCGTATCGCCTATAACCCGATCGCCCCGCGCTTCACGCAATGGAAGCAGTACCGCGGCGGGACGGTATCGCAGCTGTGGCTCTACAACTCGAAGGGGCACGGGATCGAGAAGGTTCCGCAGCCGGCGGATCGCTCCAACGACACCGACCCGATGTGGATCGGCGACACGGTCTTCTTCCGTTCCGACCGGAATGGCGAGTTCAACATCTTCTCGTACGACACGAAGGGGAAGCAGGTTCGCCAGGTCACGCGCCACGAGGATTTCCCAGTGCTCAACGCCTCCACCGGCGCCGGCCGGATCGTCTACGAACAGGCCGGCGTGCTGCACGTGCTGGATCCGAAGACGGGGAAGAGTGACCGGCTGACGATCGGCGTGGCGTCGGACCTGCGCGAGACACGAGCGAGGTTCGTGAAAGGCACGCGGTGGATTCGCAGTGCGGCGCTTTCGCCGACCGGGAGTCGCGCGGCGTTCGACTTTCGCGGCGAGATCGTCACGGTACCTGGTGAGAAAGGGGACGTTCGCAACCTCACCAACAGCGTGACTGCGCACGACCGGTTCCCGGCGTGGTCGCCCGATGGACGCTCGATCGCCTGGTTCTCGGATGCCAAAGGGGAGTACCAGCTGTACATCGGGAACCAGGACGGCAAGGGAGAGCCGCGCGCGATCAAGGTCATCGGCGAAGGCTTCTATCGCGATCCCGTCTGGTCTCCTGACTCGCAGAAAATCGCGTACTTCGACAACTCGCTCACCGTCTACTGGGTGGACCTCAAGAGCGGCGTGTCGAAGAAGATCGCCTCGCAGCCGCTCTACGGGCCGGTGATCGTCATCAGCTACGCCTGGTCGCCCGACTCGAAATGGCTCGCCTACGCGATGGACAACCAGGCCAACCTCACGACGGTCTACGCGCACTCGACCGAGCAGGGAAAGTCGTTCCAGGTGAGCGACGGTCTCAGCGACGTCAGCGACCCGGCGTTCGACAGGAACGGCAAGTATCTCTATTTCTTCGCTTCGACCGACGCGGGGCCGGTCAAAGATTGGTTCGCGCAGTCGAACGCCGACATGCGCGCCACCTCGAACATCTACGTCGCGGTGCTCCCGAACGACGTGCCGTCGCCGATCGCCAGGGAGAGCGACGAGGAGAAGCCGGCCGACCCGAAAGCACCGGGGGACAAGCCCTCTGGGGAAAAGCCTGCCGGTGACAAGCCCGCGGGGGACAAGCTGCCGCCGGAAGACAAGTCCGCGGAGAAACCCGCGGAAAAGAAAGCTCCCTTCAGGATCGATTTCGAGGGGCTGCAGTACCGCATCCTCGATCTGCCCGTCCCCGCGGGCACGCTCACGAACCTCCAGACCGGCGCCGCGGGGCACATCTATTACCTGAAGACCGCGGACGGCAAGACGTCGCTGAACCGCTACGACCTCAACGCGCGCAAGAACGAGGTCCTGCTTCCCGAGGCCAACGACTACATCGTTTCCGCAGACGCCAAGAAGCTGCTCTATCGCAATGGCACCAACTGGTCGATCGTGCCGACGACGAGAGCGATCCAGCCGGCGGAAGGCCGGATCGCAGTGGACACGATAGAGGTGCGGGTCGATCCCCAGGCGGAGTGGAAGCAGATCTTCGACGAAGCGTGGCGCATCAACCGCGACTACTTCTACGCGCCCAACATGCACGGCGTGGACTGGGCGAAGCAGAAAGCGAAGTACGCCGCGTTCCTGCCGCACGTCGCGACGCGATCGGATCTCAACCGCGTGATGCAGTGGATGTCGAGCGAGCTGGCCGTCGGGCACCACCGCGTTGGCGGCGGCGACAGCCTGACTGAGCCGCGAACAGTGCCGGGAGGACTGCTCGGCGCCGACTACGAGATCGCGAACGGACGATACAGATTAAAGAAGGTGTACGGCGGCCTGAACTGGAACCCCCAGCTTCGTGCGCCGCTCACCGAGCCGGGCGTGAACGCCCGGTCGGGCGAGTACCTGCTCGCGGTCAACGGCAAGGACCTCCGTCCGCCCACGAACCTGTACAGCCTGTTCGAGAACACCTCCGGCAAGATCGTCGAGATCACCCTTGGCCCGAATCCGGACGGGTCCGGATCGCGGCAGGTGCAGGTCGTCCCCGTCGGGAACGAAGCCGCCTTGCGGAATCGCGACTGGGTCGAAGGCAATCTGAAGAAAGTCGACAAGGCGACCGGAGGTCGCGTCGCCTACGTCTACGTTCCCAATACCGCCACCGCGGGGCACGCGTATTTCAAACGCTACTTCTACCCCCAGGTGAACAAGGAAGGGGTGATCGTCGACGAACGGTTCAACGGCGGCGGCAGCGTCGCCGACTATTACATCGACATCCTGCAGCGTCCGTTCATCGCCAACTGGGCGATGCGGTACGGGGCGGACCTCAAGAC
>JACDCA010000403.1 GCA_013694635.1 Acidobacteriota bacterium
GACCGGAAGCGGCGACTTTCTCCGAGCTGTTTGCGGACGCCCTTCATCCGGCGCCGCGCATCGACCGCGCGCGGCAGGAGACCGGAGCGGATCTTCACGTTGCGATAAGTCTGTCGTTCCAGGCGGCCTTTCACGGTGCCGAACGGCAGGTTGCCGTCACGCGGCAGGTGGCGTGCGCGGCGTGTGAGGGGGCGGGGGAGGTCATGACCGCCGGAGGGAGCTGTCCTAAGTGCCGCGGGGCCGGACAGGTCCGATGGGCACGGCGTCACATGGTGTTCACCCGGGCGTGCGCGGCCTGCGCCGGAAGCGGCCGGGAGAAGCAGCGCGGATGCTCGTCGTGCGCGGGGCAGGGGCGTGCGGTGAGGAGCGAGCCGATCACCGTGCGGATTCCGGCAGGTGTGCGTGACGGTGCGCGGTTGCGGGTCGCCGAGCAGGGCCATGCCGGCCGCTTCGGTGGACGAAACGGCGACCTTTACGTCGATATCCAGGTCAGGCCGCATTCGGTGATCCGTCGTGAAGGGGACGACCTTCACATCGCCGTGCCGGTGGCGATCAACGAGGCGGCGCTCGGCTCACGCATCGAAGTGCCGTTCCTCGACGGGCAGGTGCAGATTCGAATTCCGCCGGGCACCCAGGCCGGACGCCGCATTCGCGTATCCGGCCGCGGCGCCCCGACCGCGGCCGGCGACCGCGGCGACCTGTGGGTCGAAGTGCGGCTCGCGCTGCCCGAATCGCTCGACGAGCGGTCGAAGGAATTGCTGAAAGAGTTCGCGCGGATCAATGACGGGGACGTCCGTCGCGGACTCCACGAGACGTTCAAAGCGGAATACTGAGATGGTCAAGCGTGGCGGCCGGGCGTATTTCATGATCAGCGCGGTGGCGCAGAAATACAACATCCATCCGCAGACGCTGCGGCTGTACGAGCGCGAGGGGCTGCTGAAACCGTCACGCACGGAGGGGAACACCCGCCTCTACTCGGAAGACGATCTCGAGCGTCTCGAAACAATCCTCTCGCTCACCCGCGATCTCGGCGTCAATCTCGCGGGCGTCGAGATCATCCTCAACATGCGCACGAAGATCGAGGCGATGCAGAGCGAAGTCAACGAGTTCATGGAGTACGTGAAGCATGAGCTGTCGCGCGGCCTCGGCGACTGGGAGCAGCGTCTCAGTACGGCGCTCGTCAAATCGTCACCGACTGATCTCGTGCGAACCCCCAAAAGCGCCGACGAGACGATCCCCAATCCCTGATCGCTCATCTTCTGGCAAATCCCCAATCCTCAATCCCGCGATCAGGGATTAGCGAGCAGCGATCAGCGATGATTAGCGATCAGCGATCAACGATAAGGGATTACAATTCGCTTCGATGGCCTGCGATCTTTGCGACGACACTGGATGGAAGGCCGTTGACAGCGACGGCGTTCGTCGCGTCATCCGCTGCGATTGCTGGCGTGAAGGGATCGCGGCGCGTCTGCTCGATGAAGCGCGCATCCCGCCACGCTACCGCCGCTGCGAGCTCGAGTCCTTCATCACGTATCCCAACGAGAAGCTGCTCGGCGCCGTCCGTCACGCGAAACGCTTCGCGGATGAGTTCCCGGCGATCCCGAAGGGGCTTTGCCTCATCGGGCCGCCCGGCATCGGGAAGACGCATCTTGCGGTCGCTGTACTGCGCCGCGTGATTCTCACCCGCGGTGCGCGCGGGCTGTTCTACGACACGCGCGATCTGCTGCGCGTGATCCGCAGCACCTACAATCCGCTGGTCCGCACCGCCGAAATGGACGTCCTCCGTCCGGTGATGGAGGCCGACCTGCTGATTCTCGACGACCTGGGGTCCGAGAAGACCTCCGAGTGGGTCGAAGAGACGATGAACCTGATCGTCAATACGCGCTACAACGAGCGACGCCACACGATCTTCACGTCCAATTACGACGATACGCCCGACGATGCGGATCCGGACTGTTTGAAGGCGCGGATCGGCTTCCGCATCCACTCGCGGCTCCACGAAATGTGTGAGTTTCTCGAGTATGACGGCGCCGACTTCCGGCATCTGCCGCCCAACGGCGGCGTCGACGACCTCGTCACGATGTGGAAGATGAAGCCGAACCGCCGGACCCTTCCCGCCCGCGCCAAGGGCCCGATCCGCGCGCAGATGAAGGAAAACCCGGGAGGGAAGCGCGAACTCGGCTGGAGCGGCGGCAAGGCGGGCTCTTAGGCCGGCGGGATTACAGGAGAATAGGAGATCAAGAGCTTTGTAATTTTTAAGAAAAATACTCCTGATCTCCTGTTAACAATGCTCGGACTCTATCTCCACATACCGTTCTGCTCGGCCATCTGCAACTACTGCAACTTCAACCGGGGACTGTTTGAATCCGGGCTGAAGGACCGCTACGTTGCCGCGCTGGAGAAGGAGATCCGATCCAGCGGGCGAGGGGAA
>JACDCA010000343.1 GCA_013694635.1 Acidobacteriota bacterium
AGCCGGGCGTGCGCCGCAGCGAACGCAGCGCGTAGCGGAGATCGCTCCCCATGCTACCGGCTCAGAACCCCGATGGCCCAGGCGGCCTGGCGGCGCACGCGCGCCTCCGCGTCTTTCAGCGCCGGCAGCAAGGCGTCGAGCGCACGGTTGTCGCCAATCGCGCCGAGGGCCCATGCCGCCTGTTCGCGAACTTCGGGATCGGAGTCCTTCAGCGACTGCATCAGCGGGTTGACTGCGCGCGGGTCATCGATCGCGCCGAGCGCCCACGCCGCCTGCTGTCGCACCCCGTCGTCACTGTCTTTCAGCGCGCGGATCAGCGCCTCAACCGCGGACGATTCGTCGATCGCGCCCAGGGCCCAGGCTGATTGCTGGCGCACCGGGGATTCGCTGTCGCTCAACGCTTTCATCAATGCGGGGGAGGCAGCAGGATCATCCAGCGCGCCGAGCGCCCATGCGGCGTTCCGGCGGGCGATCCAGGAGGAGTGGGTCACCGCCGCCAGCAACGGCTTCAGCGTGCGGCTGCCGATCGAGACGAGCGCGGACGCCGCCTGTTCGCCGGGAGTGGTGGTCTGCTCCTGGTTCCCCCGGCCCCAGTTCCGTTCGCACACCGTCATCGGGATTGGCGCGCCGTCGGGCAGGAGCGCCACGAGCGCATCGACTGCACCCGCCGCTTCGACACCCAGCTCGCGAAGGCCACAGGCCGCCTTTGCGCGCAGCTGCGGATCCGCCGAGGTGAGCTGCGTCACGAGCTGCCGTGCGTCGGGTCGTGCCTGCGCGGGCGTATCGCCGCATGCGATGAGCACCGGCAGGATCAGCGCAAATGTCGCGGCCATGTCAGCGATGAAAAACGGGGCGCGGCTGTGGCTGCGGTCGCGGCTGCTGGCGCGGCGCATCGTCTCCCTCGATTTCTGCGATCGCGCGCACGGCGTACCTGCGGATCATCGCGTCGTCGTCCTTGAGCGCGCCGGTCAGTGCCGGTAACGCCCGGGCGTCTCCGATCTCGCCCAGCGCACGGGCCGCCCGGCGCCTGACGTCGACATTCGCGTCCCGGAGAACGCCGATCAAACCGTCGACGGCAGCGGTGTCGCCGATCTCACCCAGCGCGGAAATGACGCGCACACGCACCTGGGCGTCCGCATCCGTCAGCGCGTTGAGCAACGCGGGCACGGCGCGGCGGCTGCTTCGGTGGCCCAGTGCGGCGGCAGCTTCGCGCCGGACGCCGGCGTCCGGATCCTTCAGTGCGCCGGTCAGCGCGTCGATGACCGATTCCGCGCCAGACTGGACCGCCGTCACTCCGCGGGAGCTGGTTGAGTCGAGTGGCGGATGAAGGAATACGATCGCGGTCCCGATGAAAATGGCGCTCGTCTTCATCAACGTCCGGAAGAACACTGCGGTGGCGCTCATACGCTTCTCCTGCTAAAAAAACAGCACCCGCCTTCGCAGCCGGCTGTTTTCACAAGCCGGCTGGCTGCGGCGGACAAGTCCGCTATCTGGCTAATTGACCGAGGGCGAATGCCGCCTGCTGGCGGACGCTCGCGTTCGCGTCCTTCAACGCGGTGGTGAGACCGTCGATTGCGCGCGGGTCGCGGATCTGTCCGAGGGCAAACGCTGCCTGCTCGCGCACGTCGGGATCGCTGTCTTTGAGTGCGATGACGAGCGCCTCGACGGCACTCGACGCGCGCAGCTGGCCAAGAGCGAAGGCCGCCTGCTCGCGCGCATTCGCGGCGCCGTCTTTCAGCGCAGAGATGAGCGGTTCCACCGCGCGTGGATCGCGAATCTGGCCGAGCGCGAAGATCGCCTGTTCACGAACGTCGGCGTCCGCGTCACGAAGAGTCGCCGCCAGTGCGTCGACGGCAGAGCGATCGCGCAGCTGCCCGAGGGCGAACGCGGCCTGCTCGCGGACGTCGGCATCGGAGTCTTTCAGCGCGGCGATGAGCGGCTCGATCGCGCGCTTGTCGCGCATCTGTCCGAGGCCGAAGACCGCTTCGCGGCGCACGTCCGGGGCGGCATCCTTCAGCGCCTGGACGAGCGGTTCGTAGATGCTCGGATCGCGCATCTGCACGAGCGCGTGCATCGCGGCTTCCCGCACGTCCTTGTCGGTGTCTTTGAGCGCGGCGGTCAGTGCGGCGACGAGCTTCGGATCGGATTTGCTCTTCCCCTCCTGCCCTTCGTTCACCGACTCCACTGCGTCTTCGACGGCGGCGGGAACGACCGACGTGAGTACGTGCTGCAGCGTGCCCTGGAGAGCGCCTTCCGTCGCCCCCTGGATGGCCCCCTGCTTCAC
>JACDCA010000423.1 GCA_013694635.1 Acidobacteriota bacterium
TCCGCCATCAGCTTTTCGACCGCGTCGATCTCCATCGGCATGAACGCCGACAGGTTCTCGTAGCCGGTTTCGGTGATCAGGATGACGTCTTCGAGACGGATGTAAACGCGATCCTCGGGGATGGTCAGCGCGGGCTCGATGGTGAACACCATGCCGGGGACGAGCACGTCGCCATGCTCCGTGTAGACGTCGTGCACTTCCATCCCGACGGTGTGGCCGATGCTGCCGCGGCGCACGGGGCGCGCCGGGGCGCCGGCAGCGGGTGGCGGGGGGTTGATCCGCCGGCGGTAATTCTCGACAAAGCGGTTCGCCGCTTCCTTGAACTTCGGGTTGGTGAACGTGTGCGAGGCAATCGCGGCGTCCATCTTGCCCACCGCTTCCTTCAGCAGCGTGGGGATGGGCAGGTTCGGCTTGATCGACGTCATCAGCGACATGTACAGCTTCACGTAGATGCCGTAGAGTTCGCGCTGCTCAGGCGAGAACTTGCCGTTGATCGGGAACTGACGCGTGACGTCAGAGGCGTAGTACTTGTAGTCGGGCGAGTAATCGAAGAGCACGAGATCGCCGTCCTTGGTCTGCGTCTGCGCCGCGTGGTAGTGCGGATAGGACGCATTCTTGCCCGCGGCGACGAGCGCGTAATACGCGATCCCCTGCGCGTTGTGCGCCTTGAAGATGTAGTCCGCGATTGCCTCGAGCTCGTACTCGTACATGCCTGTGCGCGCTGAACGCATGGCTTCCATCAGCGCCAGGCCCCCAATGCGCGTGGACTCCCGGATGAGCGCGATCTCGCGCGGTGACTTCACGAAGCGCATCGCGTCGACCAGCGGATCGAGATCCTGGACGTCGAGCGCCGGCGCCGCGGCCTTGACCTTGTCGATGAAGAGCGTCTCTCTCGGACGCCCGCCGTCCCACGGATCGGTGGCCGACGCCTCCCACTTTTCGCGCGGGTCCTCGACCGATGCTCCGCCGAGCACCTCGGGGCGGAACGGCAGGTAGGCCTTGCGCGCCGCGGATGCCGCGGCCTTCAGGGCAGCGTCGAACCGATCGCGCGGCTCGACCGCCTCGATGCCGGTGATCTGCACCGCCTCGGGTCCGGGAATGAGGATCGGCCCTTCGGAGCGCTCCTTCCGTTCGTTGCGAGGCGGCAGGAACAGCTCCGACCGCTTCGATTTGCCGTCGACGAGCAGGATCGCGCGCGGCACCTCGACGCCGGTCAGGTAGTAGAACTGATTGTTCTGCCGGAACTTCTTGGCGTTCCCGGTCTCGGTGGTGCCCTGGATGATCGCGACCCCGTCGCCGATCTTTTCCATCAGCCGGGTACGGCGCTCGGCGAATTCCTGCTTCGGCAGGGAGTCCGTGAAGATCGGTTGCGCGGATGCAGCCAGCGGACCGAGGAGAACCAGCGAGACGATCAGGGTGGTATATCGCATAGCGCGGATTATACGTTGGGGGTCAGATCTTGTTTCTTGGACGTGTCCTCGCGGGAGTACAAACGTGCAAGAAACAAGATCTGACCCTTAATATCTGCTTGATGGACATCGATTCCACGCCCGGGCCGATCCCGAATTCCTACTGGCTGATGGATCGCCAGCTGCTCGCCGGAGAGTATCCGGGCTCCTCGTATCCCGATCTCGCGCGGACGAAGCTCGAGGCGCTCCTCCATGCCGGTATCCGCAGTTTCATCGATCTCACGGAGCTGCGCGACGGGTTGCGTCCCTACGAAAACCTGCTGGAAGAGCTCACGCTCGCGAGGAGGATCGACGTGCACTACAGGCGCATCGGCGTCCGCGATATGGGATTACCGACCTCCGAGGTCATGCACGACATCCTTTCGACGATCGATTCGGAGATCGCGGCGGGACGTCCCGTGTACTTCCACTGCTGGGGAGGGATCGGCCGAACCGGGACGGTGGCCGGTTGCTGGCTCGTGGAGCAGGGGATGGCGTGCGATGCCGCACTGGAGCGGATCACGACGCTGCGCGCACCGATGCCGGAAGGCTGGAAAAACTCGCCCGAGACTCGCGA
>JACDCA010000424.1 GCA_013694635.1 Acidobacteriota bacterium
TGACAGGGAAGGTCATGAAGTGCGCCGTGGTAGTGGAGCGGGTGAATGATAGGAGTGTGCCGTGGCGAAAGTCAAGCGAAAAAGTGTGTAGTCACGCCTCATATCTACAGCTGTAGCAGCGTCTTACGGAAAACATCGACTTTCGCCTGTCGGTGCCACCCTTTGCAGTTTCTGCAGCGGTGCCGGGCGTGACATCATCGAAGAAATGCCATCCCCCGTCGGTCACGCGCTTGCGGGAATTGCCCTCGGTTCCCTCGCGGGCCGTGACCGAGGGTGGGGCGTTCCCCTTGTCTGTGGTTTCGCTGCGGCTCTGGCGGACGTCGATTTCCTCCTGCCTGTCGTGCACCGGGGACCGACCCACAGTCTGGCGGCGGCCGTCGTCGTATTCGCAGTCGCGCTTGCGACTGTCCGCATCCTCAGGCCAACGGAGCGCCCTGTGCGTGTGGCCGCCGTGATCTCTCTCGCCGCACTGTCTCACGTCCTTCTGGACTGGCTGGGGGAGGACTCCAGTACACCTCGCGGTCTGATGGCGTTCTGGCCGTTCTCCTCCGAGTACTACATCTCCGGACTCGACGCGTTCGATGCGGTGTCTCGGCGCTACTGGCGCGAGGGGTTCTGGCGCCACAACACGATCGCGGTCGCGAAAGAAGTGGTCATCCTGCTTCCGCTCGCCCTGCTCGCGAGAAAGGGGACAGCCACCTTTTTTCGCAAACGGTAAAAAGGTGGCTGTCCCCTTTTTTCGAGGTCAAAAAGGTGGCTGTCCCCGTCAGTACTTGTAGAAGCCCTGACCGGTCTTGCGCCCCAAGTGGCCGGCCGCGACCATGCGCTTGAGCAACGGGCATGGACGGTACTTGGGATCGCCGAGCCCGTCGTGCAGAACGTTCAGGATGGCGAGGCAGACATCGAGACCGATGAAGTCGGCAAGTGTGAGCGGCCCCATCGGGTGGTTCATGCCGAGTTTCATGACGCCGTCGATCGCCTCGGCGGTGCCGACCCCTTCCATCAGCGCGTAGATCGCCTCGTTGATCATCGGCATCAGGATGCGATTGGCAATGAAGCCGGGGTAATCGGCCGCTTCCAGCGCGGTCTTTCCCAGTGTCACGCACAACGCGGACGCCGTCGCCATCGCCTCGGCTGAGGTCGCCTGGCCGCGAATCAATTCGACCAGGGTCATCAGCGGCACGGGATTCATGAAGTGCATGCCGAGCACTTTGTCGGGGCGCCTCGTCGCCGCACCGAGGAGGGTGATCGAGATCGACGACGTGTTCGACGAGAGGATGACGTCGGGGTGGGTAATGGAGTCCAACTGGCCGAACAGGTCCCGCTTGGCCGCGGGATCCTCGATGATCGCTTCGACGACGTAGTCCACGTCGGCGAGGGCGGACAGGTCGGTCCCGGTCGAAAGCCGAGCGAGGGCGGCGTCACGAGTCTCCGCGGTGATCCGCTCTTTCTCGACGAATTTGTCCAGGCTCTTGCCGATCGCCGTACGCGCTCGATCGAGCGCCGGCGCGACGGCGTCGACGAGCCGCACGTCGAATCCCGACTGGGCGAAGACCTGCGCGATGCCATTGCCCATGGTCCCCGCGCCAATGACCCCGATTCGACGAATGTCCATCACGTCAGTTTACCGAGTTCGGTTGACTCACGGGAGCAGCGCGTCACGCGAGTTGCGTCCGTCGTCATTGTTGCAAAACACCCTACATATCGTTTATCGTGTAATTATGAAGAAGGCTATTTCTATCACATTATCCGAGGACAACTTACTGTGGCTGCGGGGGCAGGCCGCACGGACGTCGCGGGGCAGCGTCAGCGAGGTGCTGAACCGGATTGTGGGAGAAACGCGGAAGGCGGGAGGGACCGATCCGGCGGCCATCCGGTCCGTGGCCGGTACGATCGACCTGCCCGACGACGATCCTGACCTGGAGAGGGCTGACGCGCAGATCCGGTCTCTGTTCGCGCTGTCGGCGCGGCAGCCGACCCTCGTGCGAGAGCGGCCGGCGGCGACACGCACAAAGAAGGCGCGACGTGGCTGACACGCAGGCGGCCGTGACCGATACGCACCCCTTGCTGTTTCACGCCGCGGGCAGCCGACGTCTCGGCCGCCGCGCGGCCGAACATTTTGGGGCGTGTGAGCGCCGCGAAGCGATTCTCTACGTCCCCGCGGCTGTCATCTGGGAATGCGCGCTGCTGGCACGCGTCGGACGGGTCAACCTGCGGCGGAGCCTCCGCGATTTCTTCGACGACCTGTTCAGCAATCCTGCGTATCAGCCGTACGACTTGACGGCGGAGCAGGTATTCGCCGGGGAAGAGATGCGGGTCAACCGCGATCCATTCGACGCGCTGATCTGCGCCGCTGCAACGGACCTCGAGCTGCCGCTGATTACCAGGGACAGCGATATCCGTGCGTCCGGACGGCTCCGGATCATCTGGTAGGTGCGGCTCGCGACAGCCGCCTAAATGCGTTCGACGGCCAACGCCACCCCGTTGCCGCCGCCGAGACACAGCGCTGCAATGCCCCGACGGGCGTTGAGACGCTTCATGGCATACAGCAGCGTCGTCAACACGCGCGCGCCGGAGGCGCCAATCGGATGCCCGAGCGCGACGGCGCCGCCGTGGACGTTCACGCGGGCGGGATCGATCCCCAGCTCGCGCATCACAGCGACCGCCTGGACGGAGAACGCCTCGTTGATCTCGAACAGGTCGACGTCCTTCAGATCCCACCCGATCTTCTGCGAGACCTTTCGGACGGCCTCGACCGGCGTCATCATCACCATCTTCGGCGCGAGACCGCTCGTGGCGTGGCCGACGATGCGGGCCATGGGCGTTGCGCCGAGCGCTTTCGCTCTCGCCTCAGCTACAACCACCAGAGCGGCTGCGCCGTCGTTCACGCCCGGAGCATTGCCGGCTGTGACCGTGCCTCCGTCCTTCTTGAACGCCGGCTTGAGGGCCCCCAGCGATTCAGCCGTTGTGTCCGGACGGATGCCTTCGTCCTTGTCCACGACGAGAGCGGCGCCCTTCTTCTGTGGGATCGAGACCGGGAGGATTTCGTCCTTGAACCATCCTTCGCTCGTCGCCTGCGCTGCCTTGCGGTGTGACTCGGCGGCTTAGGTGTCCTGCTCCGACCGGCCCACCGAATATTTCTCCGCGACGGTTTCACCCGAGATGCCCATGTGGCAGTTCTCGAACGAGCACCAGAGCCCGTCGTTGATCATCGAATCGATGATCTGGGCGTGGCCCATACGCAGCCCTTCCCGCACGCGGGGCAGAAGGTACGGAGCGTTACTCATGGACTCCATGCCGCCGGCGACCGCGATCTCGATGTCGCCGGTCGCGATCCCCTGTGCGGCAAGCATCACGGCCTTGAGCCCTGAACCGCAGACCTTGTTGATCGTCAGCGCCCCGACGTGGTCTGCGAGACCGCCCTTGAGCGCCGCCTGCCGGGCGGGGTTCTGTCCGTTGCCCGCCTGGATGACGTTGCCCATGAT
>JACDCA010000435.1 GCA_013694635.1 Acidobacteriota bacterium
TGTTCCGGTACCGAACCGGCCGACTTCCGTGTGGGTTCCTTCACGCGCCCAGTCGGCGGGGGTCATCCGCTCGAGGATCTCGGCGGTGGATTCGCGCGCCCACCGGAACAGCTCCAGCGAAGTCTCGTGCGGACGGTCGTAGTGCAGCCGTTTCGCAAACTCGTCCTGATCATAGCCACGAATGGTCGGACGATCCTCTGCCAGCAGCAGCCGCAGGCGCACTGCTGCCGTCATCTCGCTGTCAGCCAGATGATGGACGATCTCGCGAACTGTCCACCGCCCTGGGGTCGGGCGCGCGTCGAGTACCTCCGGGTCGATCTTCAGCAACGCCTCCGCGACCGCGCTATACCCGTCGCGGTACTGCTTGATCAGCGTCTCCCGTTCCTTCTGGTCCATGGGTCCTCCCTCAGCCGAGGGTCTTCGCGATGCCCGGCGCCTTCGTCTCCTGGGTCGTTTCGGGGACCATGTGGTGCGCGAGCAGGTGCTTGGTGAGCTCGTCGAACGCCTCGTCGGTCGAGTCCACGCGGCAGAGCAGATTGAGGTCCTCCTCCTCGATCGCGCCCCAGTCGGCGAGCGGCCGGAGGTCGAGGATCTCGTTCCAGTAGTCGTTCCCATACAGGATGACGAGCAGCTTCTTCGAGAGCTTCTGCGTCTGCGCCAGCGTGAGAATCTCGAACATCTCGTCCAGCGTGCCGAACCCGCCGGGAAAAATCACCAGCGCTTTCGCCAGATACGCGAACCAGAACTTCCGCATGAAGAAGTAATGGAACTCGAAGTGCAGGCCGCTCGTAATGTAGCGGTTCGGACCTTGCTCGAATGGCAGGCTGATGTTCAGGCCGATCGTCTTGCCACCGGCTTCTTTCGCGCCGCGGTTGGCGGCCTCCATGATGCCGGGCCCGCCGCCGGAGCACACGACGAAACGTCGGCGCGGCTCCTCGAGCGACATGCTCCATTCGGTCAGCCGGTGCGCCAGCTCCCGCGCGTCTTCGTAAAACCGCGACCACTCTACTGCTTTGCGGCTGCGCTTCAGAACCGCGGCATGGTCGGCCGCGCGTTTGCCGCGCACCTTCTGCAGACGCAGCAGCGCGCGCTCCGCTTTCTGACGGCTGTGCACGCGCGCCGAGCCGAAGAACACCACGGTGTCCTGGATGTTCTCTTTCTTGAATCGGCGCGCCGGCTCCAGGTACTCCGCGAGAATCCGGATCGGACGCGCATCGGCGCTTTCGAGGAACTCTTGGTCATGGTAGGCAAGGGGCTGGTTGTGCATGCGCCAAAAACTGTATCATCTTCAAAGTGGCTTCGAGGGAGTCCGGGATGAATCGGCGATGGATGGCGATACTCGGGCTGGCGCTGGTGACCGCCACGGCGGGCGCCGCCGCGGTCCCGAGCGTCGAGCAGGATCCGAAACCGGCCGCGCAAAACGCCGCTACAGGCTGGCAGCTGCCGCCGGATGCGGATGAGACGACGAATCCGCTCACCGCTGACCCCAAGGTAATCGCCACGGGCAAGTCGGTCTTCAAGGACAAATGCGAGCGCTGCCACGGTCCCGGGGGCGTCGGCGACGGCCCGGACGCCGATCCCGACCATCGCGACGACATGGATCTCACCAACGCGGAGCGCGCGGAGGGCAACTCCGACGGCGCGATGTTCTACAAGGTGTGGAACGGCCGCAAGAAGCCGAAGATGCCGGCGTTCAATAAAGAGCTGACCAAAGACCAGGTGTGGGCGGTGGTCACCTACGCGAAGACGTTGCGCAAAGCGCAGTAGCCGCGCTCGCACCGCCATCGACGCGTCTCGCAGCGTCCTTCCGTCTCAGGAACGGGAGATCAGCTCACCAATCGCGTAGCCCACGGCCGCGACGCCGAAGCCCACGATGAACATGTCGCGACCGCTCGCCCACACTCCCCGACCGGTCAGCAGGCTTCGCGCGGCGCCGATCGCGAAGTGCGCCAGCATGCTGACCGCAAGCGAAACCCACACCGCCTGCCAGTAATCGAAGACGAAGAACGGCGCGATGGGAATTGACGCGCCGATCGCGGTCGCAAATCCGGTGACGAGTCCGTCCTTGAGCGGGGCCAGATCGGCGGGATGGATATTCAGCTCTTCGCGCACCATTGCGTCGAGCGCCTGTGCCGGATCCCGCATCATCGCCTTGGCCGTTTCGCGCGCGCGCTCCTGCGTCAGCCCTTTCGCCTCATAGATGACCGCCAGCTCCTCTTCCTCGAGATCCGGCATCAGCCGCATCTCGTGGCGTTCCATCTCGATCTGGTGCGCCTGCACTTCGGCCTCGCTCTTGGCCGCCAGGTAGCCGCTGGATCCCATCGAGAGCGCGTCGGCGAGCGCGCCCGCCACGCCGGTGATGATGACCACGTGCGGCGCCACGTTCGCGCCGATAATGCCCGCGACGAGGCCGAAGTTCGCCGTCAGGCCGTCGTTGAACCCGTACACCACGCTGCGGAGGTAACCCCCGGCGCGGCCGACATGCCACGGCTCACCTTCGCGCCCCATCGCTTCGGAGAGCTCGCGCGCGTGCACGGCGGAGTCCGACGCGATCTCGACCGCCGCCTTGTGC
>JACDCA010000345.1 GCA_013694635.1 Acidobacteriota bacterium
GAGAAATTCCTGTTCCAGCTCGACGCGAAAGATCCACGCGCCTTCGCCGTGGCGATTGTCTCCCTGTCGCTGGCCGCACTGATCGCCAGCGCCATTCCGGCCCGGCGGGCCGCCAGCGTCGACCCGATGGAAGCATTGCGCGCGGAGTGAGGTAGCCTATAGGCGGATGGCGCTCTCCGGTCGAGACTTCGGGCTGATCGCGTTTCTGTTTTTCTTCGCCAAGGGATTGCTGTGGCTGCTGATCCCGGCGATGCTCTGGTTTTTCCGCTGAGCCCCTCGGACATCACGGCTTCTTGACGCACCACGCGGACACCTGCGGCTGATATCCACAGGGCTGGCGCCACAGCGTCACCGCAGTCGATGAATTCTGCGCCACAGCCGCCTGATACGCCGTGATGCGCACCTTCTCCGCGGACGCCACGATCACTTTTTCACCGGACAGAAAGGTGATCGCGTACGCATCCCAATACCCCGCCCGTGCATATCGGATGTTCTCTCCCACGAGGTAGTCGGCGATCTGTCGATGCGGGTGTGGCGGGGGCGACTGGACGAACTGACGGATCAGTCGGCTGTTGTCGAGGACGTTGAACGCCGCCCAGCAACAGACCAACGCAACCACGCCGGTGCGCCATGCGATGTGCTGCTCGCGAAGAAAGGAGAGACCGAAGAGCGCAACGGGCGCGAGCAATGTGAACAGAAGGTATCGGATCACCGGCGCGTCTGCCGGCGGAATTCCCGTGTTCAGCCCGTAGGCGAGGAGTGTCAGCGATCCGATCGCCGCCAGATAAAGAAGGAAGGCCTCGCCGGAGCTCCTCTGTGCCGCGCGCGGCTGTGACAGCAATCGCACGATGCACAGCACGACGGCGCCGCCGAGCGCCAGACCGGCCACAGCGGATCCTGCTTCCATCCCGCCAACGACGCCGTACCTGGTCAGTGCGTGACGCGACGCTCCGAGCATGTCGGGAAGCGCCTCCGCGATCGCGTGCTGCAGCCGGCCGAAATACGGTCCGGGGTCGAACGACAGCCACATGAGTATCTGCTGCGCCTGCAGTGACAGCGGTGCGCTGACGGAATCGCCGCCCGCAGGGCCGTAGGCATTCACCGTCCGCTTCAGGAGGTCGATGAGGATCCAGACACCGGCGAAGGCGGCCACCGCGCGGCCGAAGTCCGCTGGCGTCCACCACCGGCGCTCGTACCATTGCGCCGCCGCCAGCGCCGGCGCCGCAAAGACGGCGAATTCACGGTGCAGATGCGCGACGCAGAAGATGACGCCGAACCACACCGGATGCGTGCGCAACGCCCACAGCAGCAGGACGTACGCAAAGGGCTCCACGCTCGCGCCAATTGTTTCGAGCAGCGCGTCGGAGACGATCGGCGTCGTGACGATGAAAGGGAGCGACGCGACGAAGGCATGGAACGGGCGCAGGCCGAATCGGCTCAGGACGACGATCAACCCTGCAGCGACGCCCTCATTGATCAGCACCAGCGGCAGCCGCAGCATCGCCACGGTGGGGCCCCCCAGCCAGAAGAACGGGACCGCGATCCACGATTGCACTCCCAGCATGTAGTTCTGGCCGTAGAAGAACAGCGGGAACGCGCGGAATTCGCTCAGGTGCTTGGCCATGAGGCCGACGATCGCCTGGTCGGAGTTGAGGCTGACCTCCCAGAACGTCCAGACTGCCGAGCGCAGAAACACCAGCAGTACTGCGAGAAGGATGCAGACCTTCAACTCCGCACGAATCACGTCGGATGCTCAGTGACCGTGAATCGCCGGCATGCCGAACTGGGTCGCCGTATTCCCTTCGAAGTCCACCTCGATCATCACCGCGGGCGCATCGCCGACGACCCACCCGTCATGCCCTGGCTCGATCGCGACGGCCTGCGGCGCGACGAACCGGAGCCTGCAGCCGTCGCCGTACTCGATCTGGATCTCGCCGCTCACGATGAACCCGACATGTGCGTGCATGCACAGGTCGGTGTTGACCTGAGGTTTCATGTGCGTCGACCACCGAAAGCCGGGTTGGTAGACGACGCGTCTCACTCGCCCGGTCCCGGCGGGGGTGATGTCGATTTGCACGCCGTTGAGATCGCGGTGTTCAGCCCCTCGCACTGGCGCGAGCAGCGGATCGTTCGTGGCCATGTCAAGCCTCCGGCCGCGATTATATGGCCGGTGACCCTGCTTCCTGCGGCGCCCTCCCTATTGCAGGGAGAAGGTGACGGTCACCGTCATGATCACCGGGATCGGCACGCCGTTCAGGCGCGTCGGCGAGAACTGCCATTGCTTCACGGCGTCGAGCGCAGCCTGGTCGAGCAGCGCCACCGATTTGATGATCCGCGCGTCGGTGACCCGTCCGTCGGCGCCGATCGTCGCGGAGATGATGACCGTGCCGGCAATCCGTGCATTCTGGGCGATCGTGGGATACACGGGACGGACGTCCCTGATCTTTGTCGGGATGGCGATATGGCCCCCGACCGGAAGCGGCTGCGGTGGCAGCTGCGCTGGCGGCGGCACGGGAATTACCGCCGGAACGATCTCGATCCCGGTTCCGCCGACCAGCCCCGCCGGCAGCCCGCCCTCTACGACCGGACCGGTACTCGGCACGGACGGCACGGCAATCTCCCTCTCGATCTTGTCGGGCGCTTCGACCGGCGCAGCGTCAGGGTTCGCTTGCGCGCGCGACACTTCCGCGGGCGCCGCCGGAGCGACTGGGGGCGGCGGTGGGGTTGGCGCCTTTACGACGTAGATCGTATGAAGGCTTGGCTTGGGGAGAACGTCCGTCGCCATCAGTGGAACGACGATGACGACGCCGGCCAGGACGACATGGGCCGCGATGGACAACGGAACGGTGTACCACGCGCCGGATCCGAGCCTCACCGACGGGCGCACGACCTCGCCGAACA
>JACDCA010000346.1 GCA_013694635.1 Acidobacteriota bacterium
GCAACACTGCGGGGACCGTCGGGATCGGCGCTGACAGAATCAGTGTTGCACGGTGTTGCACCGTGGCCCGTGTTGCACCGTGGCTGACGACACCGTCCTCGGCACCGTCGCCGAGGCGCTGCCGAGCGGGTTGTATCGGGTGGTCATCGAGCGGCAGCGGCAGGTGACAGCGCACGCGCCGGGCGGCCCGGGCCGGAATTTCATCCGGGTGCTCGTCGGCGACACGGTCAGGCTGAAACTATCGCCGCGCGACCTGACGCGGGGAAGAATTGTGGGAGTCGTACGGTCATGAAAGTCAGAGCGTCGGTCAAACGAATCTGCGACAAGTGCAAGGTGGTCCGCCGCCGTGGCGTCGTGCGCGTGATCTGCACGAACCAGAAGCATAAGCAGAGGCAAGGTTAACGGCTGAGAGCTGAGAGCTACAAGGATCAGGAAATATGGCACGCATTGCTGGTGTTGATCTTCCGCGCACGAAGCGGGTCGAAATCGGGCTGACCTATATCTACGGGATCGGGCGGAAACGTTCGAACGACATCCTCACCGAGGCTGGCGTCGGCGGCGACGTCCGCGTCAAGGATCTGTCCGAAGACGATGTCCGGAAGATCAGCCGGGTGATCGAAGAGCAGGGGCGCGTGGAAGGAGATCTCCGCAAGGAGGTGTCCATGAACATCAAGCGCCTCATGGAGATCGGCAGCTGGCGGGGGCTGCGTCACCGGCGAAACCTGCCGGTGCGCGGGCAGCGGACCAAGACCAACGCCCGCACCCGGAAGGGCCCGCGCAAGGGCGCCGTGGCGAAGAAGAAGACGGTTTAACGTTATGGCAAAAAACGACGCGGTTGATCCGACAGCAGCACCCGGCACCGAAGGCGGCAAGAAGGGCGCCGGCCGTCCTGCGAAGAAGAAGACGTTCAAGAAGCGGGGCGAGAAGCGGATCGTCCATCATGGGTTCGCTCACATCCAGGCGTCCTTCAACAACACGATTATCACGATCACCGACGCCGAAGGGGCGGTCGTGGCGTGGTCGAGCGCCGGCGGCATCGGGTTCAAGGGCTCGCGCAAGGGAACGCCATTTGCGGCGACGCAGGCGGCCATTTCGGCGGGGAACGCCGCGAAGGGCGTCGGCATGCGCAGCGTCGAGGTCCGTGTGAAGGGACCGGGCGCCGGGCGTGAATCCGCCATCCGTGCGCTGCAGACGATCGGCATCGAGGTGAAGTCGATTCGCGACGTCACGCCGATCCCGCACAACGGATGCAGGCCGCCGAAGAGGCGCAGGGTCTGATAGCTGATAGCTGATAGCTGATACTGACAAGGAACAAATAAGCATGGCACGTTACATTGCACCGGTTTGCCGCCTTTGCCGGCGCGAAGGCATGAAGCTCTTTCTGAAGGGAGAGCGCTGCTACACGGAGAAGTGCGCGATCGAGAAGCGCAATCTGCCGCCGGGCCAGCACGGCAAGCTGCGGAAAGCGAAGCTCGTGGGCTACGGGCTGCAGCTGCGCGAGAAGCAGAAGGTCAAGCGCATTTACGGCGTCCTCGAGAACCAGTTCCGGCGCTACTTCGAGATGGCGGATCGCACGCGCGGCATCACCGGCGAGACGCTGCTGCAGCTGCTCGAACGGCGGCTCGACAACGTGATCTACCGGCTGGGCCTGGCGACCTCGCGCGCGCAGGCGCGACAGCTGGTGCGCCACGGTCACTTCCTGATCAACGGGCGGAAGGTGGATGTACCGTCCTACTCGCTCAAGGCGGGGGACGTCGTCACGGTGCGCGGCACCAGCGCGCAGACCCCGGCGATCCAGCACGCGATGGAGGAAGTCAAGGGTCGAGGCATCCCGGAGTGGCTGACCTTCGATGCGGGCCAAATGACCGGAAAGATCCAGTCGCTTCCGACGCGCGCGCAGATCAACCTCCCAGTCCAGGAACAGTTGATCGTCGAGTTGTATTCGAAATAGCTCTCAGCTGTCAGCCGTCAGCAGCTGCTGATAGCTGATAACTAGTCCGCCACCCGCAGCCAAACCAGGCCCGCGGTGGGAGGTGGCGGATGAAACAGCGGGCCTGGCGCGCGTTCACTTTCGAACGCGTTGAACGAAAAGGAAGTAAGCAAATGCTCTGGAAAGGTTTTCAGCGCCCCAAGCGCCTCGAATTCGAGCGTGAGACGCTCACCGACCGGTTCGGCAGGTTCTACGCGCAGCCGTTCGAGCGCGGTTTCGGCACGACGGTCGGCAATGCCATGCGGCGGGTCCTGCTGTCCTCGATCGAGGGGGCCGCGATTACTGCGGTGAAGATCGAAGGAGTTCTCCACGAGTTCTCCCCGATCCCCGGCACCGTCGAAGACGCGACCGACATCATCCTGAATCTGAAGCAGATTCCGCTCAAGATGCACGTCGACACGACCAAGACGCTCTCTCTCAACATCACGAAGGGGGGAGAGGTCCGGGCGCGTGACATCCAGACCGATGCGGACGTCGAGATCCTGGAGCCGGACGCGCACATCGCGACCGTCGCCGACAACGGACGCCTGCAGGTCGAGATGCGCGTGAAGCGCGGCCGCGGCTACGTCTCGGCCGACAAGAACTTCGACGAGGACCTCGGCATTGGATGGATCCCGATCGACTCGGTCCATTCGCCGATCAAGAAGGTGAATTACCTCGTCGAAGCGGCACGTATCGGGCAGAACACCGACTACGACAAGCTCACCGTCGACGTCTGGACCAACGGGTCCGTGACGCCGCGCGACGCCGTATCGCTCTCGGCCAAGTTGATCCGTGACCACCTGAACATCTTCATCAATCTCGAAGAGGTGGGTGACCTGCAGCTCGAACCGGGGACGGACACGCCCCGCTCGGCCTCGAACGAGAACCTCGACAAGAGCGTCGAAGAGCTCGAGCTGTCCGTCCGTTCGTACAACTGCCTCAAGAACGCGAACATCCGCACCATCCGCGAGCTGGTCCAGAAGACCGAGGGAGAGATGCTGAAGACGAAGAACTTCGGCAGGAAGTCCCTCAACGAGATCAAGGAGATCCTGACCACCATGGGCCTCAGTCTCGGCATGCGGCTCGATCAGTCCGCGGCCGCGATCCAAGACTAACGGTCGGTAAGGATTCAGAATCATGCGACACAGAACGAGTCATCGCAAACTGGGCCGGGTCACGGAGCATCGGATCTCGATGCTCCGCAACCAGGCGACCGCGTTGATACGCCACGAGAAAATCGAGACGACGGTTCCGAAAGCGAAGGAGCTCCGCCCATTCGTGGAGCGGATCATCACGCTTGCGAAGCGGGGTATTGCCGCCGGTGATGCGAACGGCCGGGCGCTTCACGCGCGGCGGCTCGTCCTCCGTGACCTGCAGGACCGCGAGGTCGTGAGCAAGCTGTTCGAGACGATCGCGCCGCGGTTCGAGACGCGGCCGGGCGGCTACACCCGCATCCTCAAGCTCGGTTACCGCCGTGGCGACAGCGCCGAGGTCGCGCAGATCGAACTGGTGGGGAGCGAGTACGACCCGAACGCCGGCACAGAGGACGCCGCGGCTGAACCCCAGAAGAAGGGGGTCGGCGGCCGGTTGCGCGCCGCCGCCGAGCGTCTCCGTGGCCGAAAGACCGACAGCGACGAGGGAGCCGAAGGCGCGGACAACAAGGCCAAGCCGAAGCGGCAGCTGAAGAGCGACAAGGGCGGCCGCGCCACGACCAAGGGCAAGGCCTCGGCGCCGCGGGCGCCGCGCAAGGCGGGCGGCGCCTGATTGGCGATTCGCGATTGCGGATTGGCGATTGACGGATTGCCGACTGGCGATTGCTGATTGCACCGGCAATAGCTGATCGAACAAACAAGGGCCGGACGCCGTGAAGCGTCCGGCCCTTTTACGTCAATCGTCAATCATCAGTCGTCAATCCGTCAATCCGCACTCGCCAATCCCAATCAGACTTCCTCGTGCAATTCCTGTCCCCGCTCCGCCTTGGACGCGGAGATGATCTTGCCGTGCAGGTGCGACGGCACCTCTTCGTAGTGTGAGAACTCCATGTGATACGAACCGCGTCCGCCGGTGGCCGAGGTCAGGTGCTGCTCGTAGGTGAGCATCTCCGACATCGGCACTTTCGCGCGGATCACCGTCGAGACGCCGCGCGTGTCCATCCCGCCGATCCGGCCGCGCCGGCTGTTGAGGTCCCCCATCAGGTCCCCTGCGTAATCGCTCGGCGCATACACCTCGACTTCCATGATCGGCTCGAGGATGGTCGGGCGCGCGCGCGACATGCCGTCCTTGAACGCAAGCGACGCCGCCATCTTGAACGACATTTCACTCGAATCGACCTGGTGGTACGACCCATCGAAGACCGTCGCACGGAAGTCGACCATGGGATACCCGGCGAGGAAGCCGCGCACGCGCGCCTCCTGCAGCCCCTTCTCGATGGCCGGCACGAACTGCCGCGGGATCGAGCCGCCGAAGATGTCGTCCACGAACTGGAAGTCGCTGCCGCGCGGCAGCGGCTCGAACTTCACCTTGCAGTCGCCGAACTGGCCGTGGCCTCCGGTCTGCTTCTTGTGCCGCCCGTGCGCTTCGGTTGCCGCCGTGATCGTCTCGCGGTACGGGATGCGCGGCGGCTTCAGCAGGACCTCGACGCCGAACCGGCGCTTCAGTTTCGCCACCGTGACTTCGATGTGCAGCTGCCCCTGGCCGGCGAGCAGCAGCTCCTTCGTCTGCGGGTCGCGCGTGTATGCGATCGCCGGATCCTCTTCCTGCAGCCGGTGCATCGAGGTGCTGATCTTCTCTTCGTCGCCGCGGCTCTTCGGCTCGATCGCGTACGAAATCACCGGCTCCGGGAACTTGATGGGCGCCACGCCGGCGGCCTTCCCTTTGTCGGCCAGCAGGTCCCCGGTCAGCGTCTCTTTCAGCTTCGCGACCGCGCCGATGTCGCCGGCCTTGATCTCCGGGACGTTGGTCTGAGTTTTTCCCTGCAGCAGCACCAGATGTCCGAGACGCTCAGGCGTCTCGCGCGCCGGGTTCTGGATTGTCGAGTCCGACTTCAGCGTGCCGGAAAGCACCCGGAACATCGTGATGCGCCCGGCGAACGGATCCGCGACGGTCTTCCAGACGAAGGCCGACGCCGGCCCGCTGTCGGTGGCGGCGAGGCGTGAATCGTCCGCCAGCCTGACGCCGCGCTCCGCCGGCGAAGGCACGCAATTCACGATCGCGTCGAGGAGCGGCTGAATCCCGACATTCACGGTCGCGGACGTGCAGAGCAGCGGAAA
>JACDCA010000457.1 GCA_013694635.1 Acidobacteriota bacterium
CGCGGGCGCACGCCTCGTCGTGTTCCCGTCGTTCTATGAAGGCTTTGGATTTCCCATTCTGACGACTCTCGCCTACGGCGGAACTCTGGTCGCTCGTCAATCGACACTCCTCGACGAGATCGCCGCACGGTGCGTGCCGCGCGGCCGGATCGTGCCGTATGCCCGTCGGGACGAGCTCGTGGACGTGGTCGGGCGACTGCTCCACGGCGAGGATGTCACCACCTTGCCCCTCGGGACGAAAGTCGAGAACGGGCGGCCACTGTCGTGGCGCGACGTCGGCCAAAGGACTCTTGCCTTTCTCGCCAATCTCACCGGGAACTTGTCCGGGAGCGGCTGGAGATCCCGCGAGCATGCGATCGCCCAGCTCATGGCCGCTCCGGTCTCGCTCGTGGACAGGGGTTTGAAGGCCCCGCCGGTCCCTGCAGATATCCGGTCAATATGACCGTACGGGCCAGCAACATCGAATCGGCGGCCCCACGTCCGCGCACCATGGCAGCCGGATTGCGGGTGGCCGCGAATAGCGTGCCTCTTCCCTTTCTTCAGGCGCTGCTGATCGCGATGTTGCTCTACTTCCTCCTGGAAGCGTGGCAGCGCGACCTGCGTGTCCCTCTCGCTTTCACCAGCGACACGTTGTGGTACCTGATGCAGTCGAAAAGCACCGTCGACAACGGCTGGTGGTGGTGGAATCCACGGCTCGGCATGCCGCTCGGGCTGGACGAAGTGGCGTATCCGTCCAACAGCACGGTCGACCAGGCACTGGTGTGGCTCGTGAGCCGTGTGATCCCCAACGCCATTGCCGCGGTGAATGTGACGTGGGCCCTGCTGGTCGTACTGAGCGGGCTATCGGCAACCTGGTGCATGCGAACGCTCGGAGCGTCCTCGATAAGCGCGCTCGTAGGGGGAACGCTCTTCGCCTTGAGTCCATACGCCCTCTATCGCAACGTCGATCATTTCGCGCTCGTGATCTACCTCGTGCCGTTCGCATGCGCGGCGGCGCTGGGGTTGGCCGGCGGCGAGCCGCATCAGGCGTGGGGCCGAAGCCGACGAGCGGTCATTTTCACGGGCTGCGCGCTTCTGGGCATCAACTATGTCTACTACGCGTTCTTCGCGTCGTTCTGCATCGCGGTCGGCGCATTGATCGGCTATCTGGCATCGCGGGACAGACGCCTTCTAGCATCCGGCGCGCTGTGCGTCGCCGTCATCGTCGGCAGCACGTTGGTCAACCTGGCGCCCAGCCTTTATTCGTGGCACCAGAACGGTCGGCCGTTGATACTGCGCGACAAAGTGCCCGCTGAGTCGGAGATGTTTGGTCTGAAGATTCGGCAGCTCGTCAGCCCGGTCTTTCCGCATCTCTTTACGCCCTTCCACGGGTGGGTTGAGCGTGAAGCCGCGGCGCGCTTTCCGAACGACAACGAGAACTGGAACTCGCGGCTCGGCATCGTCGGCACGCTCGGTTTCCTCGGTCTGCTGGCCGTCCTTTTCGTCCCCGATGGCGCGCTGCTGCGAGCGCCGCCGGCCCTCCGGGCCGCCAGCCGGTTGATGCTTGCTGCGCTGCTGCTGGCGACGGTGGGCGGGTTTGGGAGTGTGTTCAATCTGATCGTCAGCCCGGACATCCGCGCCTACAACCGCATTTCCCCGTTCATCGCGTTCTTCGCGATGGTCGCCGTCATCCTTGCGATAGACCGGTTGTTCCAGACACGGCGGGCGCGAGTCGTCGCGGCCACGATCATTCTCCTGATCGGGGTCGGCGATCAGGGACAGGCGACCCGGCACCTGAACGACAGATACGAGATCATCGCTGCGGAAATATCCAGCCTCAACGCATTCGTCGGCGCGCTCGAACGCGCGCTGCCGGCGAGCGCGATGGTCTTACAACTGCCATTCCGCGCCTACATGGGCGAAAGTGACTTCGGGCTCATGAAGCAATACGACCATTTCAAGCCGTATTTGGTGTCGCGGACTCTGCGATTCAGCTATCCCGCTCTGTCGAACGAACAGGTGCGCTGGCAACAGGCGGCGGCCAGGCTGGATCTGGGC
>JACDCA010000479.1 GCA_013694635.1 Acidobacteriota bacterium
GTGTCAAACAGCATGAAGCCGGCATCGTCCTCGGTGGCCTCCCCCTCTTTCCTCCATGGCGCGCGGTCCCACGCGTCCTGCAACGCCGGTTCGAACACCGGCGAGGCGTCATAACCGATGAAGCCGACAGCGCCTCCCGTGAACCGGGGCAGGCCCGCGACCTGCGGCGACTGGAACTCCGCCATCAGCCGGCGCAGGACGTCGACGAACGCCTCGTCGGTGCGGGTCGTAACCCCGGAGCGGTCCATCTCCGTGGCGCCGGCGCGGGCACGAAGAACGAGAAAAGGATCCTTGCCGAGAAACGAGTATCTAGCGACCTGTTCTCCCCCCTCGACGCTCTCGAAGAGGAACGCGTAGTCGGAATGTTCCGCGATCTTCAGGAATGCGGACACCGGTGTCAGCAGGTCCGCCATGATCTCGCGGACCACCGGCACGAACGTGCCGCGTCCCGCGAGCGCTGTGAACTCGTCGAACGTCGTCTGTTTCACGAACGCACTCCAGCCTTCCATCCCGGCGCGGCTTCCACGGCCTCGCGGAACAGGCCCGCAGGGGGGGCATGCCCGGTCCATGTTTCGAACTGACGCTCCGCCTGCCCGATCAGCATCTCGATTCCGCCGATCGTCCAGCAGCCGGCTTCGCGCGCCTGCCGGATGAGGGCCGTCTCGGACGGCGAGTAGACGAGGTCGAAGACGATCTCGCCGTCCAGCGGGATTCCCTCCATCGGACTGGGATCCCCCTCGCGACTGCCTCCGGGTGTTGCGTTCACCAGGACGTCCCAGCTCCCCGGAGCCGGAGGATACGTTCCCGCCGTCACGCCGATCGTGGCGGCGACCTGCCGGGCTTCACCGGTGCGTCGGGCCGATAATGCTACGGTGGCCCCTTCACGCCTCAGCGCCACCGCGACGGCCCTTGCCGCACCTCCAGCGCCGAGCACCACCGCCCGGGTGCCTTTGAGGGCCATCCGTCCTGTGAGCGGCGTGACGAAGCCGGCGACGTCGGTATTCGAGCCGAGCCAGCGGTCTCCGTTCACGCTGAGCGTATTGAGCGCTCCGATCTCGGACGCGAGGGCGTCTGAGCTGTCCACGCGGCTCAGCATGTCTACCTTGAACGGCGCCGTGATGCTGGCGCCTCGGAGTTTCATGGCGCGCGCGAACTGAACGAAGTCGTCGGCGTCCTTTGCTTCGAGCGAGACATAAGCGGCGTTCAACCCGAGGTGATCGAAGCCGGCATTGTGCATGGCCGGGGAAAGGGAATGCGCTACCGGGTTGCCGACGACGGCGTACAGGGCGGCGTCCGGCCGGATGCGACGGAACCTGTATTCGCCGAGCAGGCGCGATGCCGGAATCTGCCCCGGTGCCAGCGATGCGCCGGCGTACGTCCATCTGTTTCCGAGCCGGGCCGTCAGGACCCGGGTCGAGGCGCCCGGCTCCCCCATTGCTATGAGCACGCGATTGGATTCGGATTCCGGGCTGCGGAAGTCGGGATGCCCGGCTACTTCGTAAAGTGGAAGCGTGTCGACGAGCGAGCGCACCGTGCACGCGAGCTTGACCACCTCGGCGCCTGTCGAGAGCAGGGTGCGAAGGATTTCCTGAACGTCGGGCAGCTGCTCGTCGAACGAATGGTGCGACAGCACGATGCCCCGTCCACGGCGGAGCCGTACGAGCTCCTGCGTGAACCCGGCGCGCATTTCGAGGTCGACGAACTCGGCGCCCGCGATGATCGCGTCGTGAAGGATCTGCCGGCGTTCCTCTTCGCTCCCCTCGAACGCGCCTCCTTCCCACTTCGGGCGGCAGGTGACGATGACCGGGCGGAGGCGCCCATCGAGCGCGGCCGCGACGTCGGGGCGGTCGACGCCATCGAGGCGGAGCTCGACCAGGTCGGCGCCCGCGGCCGCATCTCGCGCCCGCCTGAGCTCCTCCATCGTCCGTCCCGCGACCGTCACACACAACTGGGGCATCGTTCGTAGTCCAGCCCTTCAGGGCTGCCAGTCCGTAGTCCAGCCCTTCAGGCCTGCCAGTCCGTAGTCCAGCCCTTCAGGGC
>JACDCA010000488.1 GCA_013694635.1 Acidobacteriota bacterium
CGGCCAGAAATCCGCGGGCGAGCGGGCTCCACGGCACGACGCCGATCCCCTCCTCGGCGCAGAGGGGAAGCATCTCCCGTTCCTCCTCGCGGTACACGAGGTTGTAGTGGTTCTGCATCGACACAAATCGTTCGATGCCGAGCCGGTCTGACGTATACAGCGCCCTGGCGAACTGCCACGCCATCATGCTCGACGCACCGATGTACCTGACCTTGCCCGAACGGACCATCTGATCGAGGGTCGTCAGCGTTTCTTCGATCGGCGTCGAGGGATCCCACCGGTGAATCTGGTACAGGTCGATGTGGTCGGTGCCCAGGCGGCGCAGCGAGTTGTCCACGGCGGACACGAGATGCTTGCGGGAGAGGCCCCGGTCGTTCAGGCCGTCGCTCATGGGATAGAACGCCTTGGTCGCGATGACCACGTCGTCCCGGCTCGCGAAGTCACGCAGGGCGCGGCCGACCACTTCCTCCGAAGCGCCGAGCGAATACATGTCGGCAGTGTCGAAGAAGTTGATCCCCAGTTCGAGCGCGCGCTGGATGAACGGGCGCGAAACGTCCTCGTCGAGGACCCACGGACGCCATTTCGAGGTGCCATAGGTCATCGTCCCCAGGCAGAGGCGGGAGACCTTCAGGCCCGTCCGTCCGAGATTCACGTACTGCATCGATGCATGTTATCGCCGGTTTAATGCGAAGATACGGCGAAACTGCCGTGAGTCTCAGGCGAATTCTTCATATCGACATGGACGCGTTCTACGCGTCAGTGGAACAGCGGGACGACCCCTCGCTGCGGGGGAAGCCCGTCGCGGTCGGCGGCAGTCCGGCAAGCCGCGGCGTCGTCGCGGCCGCCAGCTATGAAGCGCGCACGTTCGGCGTCCGGTCGGCGATCCCCATGTCGCGAGCGGTGCGCCTCTGCCCTCAGCTGCTGATCGTGCGCCCCGATTTTCAGAAGTACCAGCAGGCATCGCGCACGGTGTTCTCCATCTTCCGATCGGTGACACCGCTGGTCGAGCCTCTGTCGCTCGACGAGGCCTACCTCGACGTCACCGAGAATGCGTGGGAGGAACCGCTCGGGCGGCGCGTCGCCGAACGCCTCAAGAGCGAGATCAAGGAGGCCACCGGACTCACCGCGTCGGCGGGCGTCGCACCCAACAAGTTCCTCGCGAAGATCGCCTCGGGTTGGAAGAAGCCGGATGGATTGACGGTGATCGCGCCTGAGCGCGTCGAACGCTTCCTCCAGACGCTTCCGGTCGATGCCCTGTGGGGCGTCGGGCCGGTCACCGCGGAACGTCTGCGTGAGCGCGGCATCGAGAAACTGATCGACGTGAGAACCGCGGATCCCAACGTCCTCCGTGAGGCCGTGGGTAGCGGCGCGGATTGGCTCCGCAGCCTCGCGGACGGTGTAGATGATCGCGAGGTGGAACCGGACAGCGAACCGAAGTCTTCAGGAAGCGAGAACACCTACGCGAGCGATCTGACCGATCTCGTCGAGATTCAGAAGAACATCGACGACATGGCCCGCGACGCCGCCGCATGGCTGGAACGAAAGGCGTTGCTCTGCCGCACCGTGACGATCAAGGTGCGCTACTCGGATTTCACGACGATCACCCGCAGCCACACTGCGCCGGCCACACGCGATGCTGAAGACATTGCGCGGCGGGCCGTTCTGTTGCTGCGAAAAACTGAGGCGGGTGAACGCCCGGTCCGCCTGCTTGGCGCAAGCGTTCACAACCTGTTGGATCCGACCGAGGTAGAGGAGTTCTCGCTACCCTTCGACGGCTGACTTCTTCGCGCGCGAGGAGCGCGGCTTGGCGGCCGAGGCTGTCTTGCGCGCGCGCGGCTGTTTTGGTTCACGGGCCGATCGTGCCCCCGCGGTGGTTTTTCGCGAACGCCCCCGGCCTTTCGGAGGTTCGGAGGTTGCGGCCTCCTCGGCGGATGCCATTGCCGGCTCGGCATCGACAACAGCAGGCGTCTCGAGTTCCTGCACAACAGCGCCTTCGACGACTTCGTTGTCTTCCCGCGCTTCCGGCACATCGTCTCCCGGCTTCCACGGCCGCGGCGATGCGGCCGCGGTCGAGCCCGAGGTCTCGACGCGGACGTCGTCTCCCGCCGACGGCTGCATGACGTTGCCGGGGAAGAGGCGGATCACACCCTGACGATCGCGCTCCATGCGGAACAGCCCGTCGCGGCCGCATGCTCGGAGCAGATCGACGAGGCTCGCGAACCCGAACTTGCGCTCGTCGAAGGTCGGATCGACATTGCGCATGAACTGTTTCGCCTGGCGGATGTACATCGGCCATCGCGGTGGATTCGGCGCGGCCTGGA
>JACDCA010000528.1 GCA_013694635.1 Acidobacteriota bacterium
GCGCTGCCCGATGGAACTGTCGACCTACTTCCGCATCAATGAACGCAACACCGGCCAGTTCGAGCGCACGCTGATCATCGCCGACAAAGGCGCTTATGTCAGCTACCTCGAAGGCTGCACCGCGCCGCAGCGCGACGAGAACCAGTTGCATGCCGCCGTGGTCGAACTCGTCACCCATGACGACGCCGAGATCAAATACTCGACCGTGCAGAACTGGTACCCCGGCGACAAGGACGGCAACGGCGGCATCTACAACTTTGTCACCAAGCGCGGGCTCTGTGCCGGGCGTGGTTCGAAGATCACGTGGACGCAGGTCGAGACCGGATCGGCGATCACCTGGAAGTACCCGGGCTGCATCCTGCAGGGGGACAACTCCATCGGCGAGTTCTACTCGGTGGCGACGACGAACAACTGGCAGCAGGCGGATACCGGGACGAAGATGATCCACCTGGGCAAGAACACCCGGAGCACGATCGTCTCCAAGGGAATCTCCGCCGGTCACGGCCAGAACACGTACCGCGGCCTCGTCCGGGTGGGCAAGAACGCGAAGAACGCCCGCAACTATTCACAGTGCGATTCGCTGCTGATCGGCGACAAGTGCGGCGCGCACACGTTCCCGTACCTCGAGATCAGGAACACCTCGGCACGCGTGGAGCACGAGGCGTCCACGTCGAAGATCGGCGAAGACCAGATCTTCTATTGCCGCCAGCGCGGAATTACGGCCGAAGACGCGGTGAACATGATCGTCAGCGGCTTCTGCAAGGAAGTCTTCCGAGAGCTGCCGATGGAGTTCGCAGTCGAAGCGCAGAAGCTTCTGTCGGTCTCTCTGGAAGGATCAGTGGGTTAGGAATGCTCGATATCAAGAATCTTCAGGTTCGCGCGGAAGACAAGCAGATCCTCAACGGGATCGACCTGCACGTGAATGCCGGAGAGGTGCACGCCATCATGGGGCCGAACGGCTCCGGCAAGAGCACCCTCGCGCGCGTCATCGCGGGGCACCCGGAATACCAGGTCGTCGACGGACAAGTGCAGTTCGAAGGGCGCGACCTCCTCGAAATGGATCCTGACGAACGCGCGAGACAAGGCGTGTTCATGGCGTTCCAGTACCCCGTCGAAATCGCGGGCGTCCAGAACCAGTACTTCCTGAAGGCGGCGCTGAACGCGAAGCGCAAGCACCTCGGGCAGCCGGAGCTCGACGCGATGGAGTTCCTGCAGTTGATCAAGGAGAAGGCACGACTCCTCGACATCGACCAGGCGATGCTGAGCCGCGCGGTGAATGAAGGATTTTCGGGCGGAGAGAAGAAGCGCAACGAGATCTTCCAGATGGCGCTGCTCGAGCCGAAGCTCGCGCTGCTCGACGAGACCGACTCCGGCCTCGACATCGACGCATTGAAGGTGGTGGCCAATGGCGTCAACTCGCTGCGGAGCCCCGCCCGGGCGACGATCGTGGTCACCCACTATCAGCGGCTGCTGGATTACATCATTCCGGACTTCGTGCACGTGCTGAGTGCGGGCCGCATCGTCAAGTCCGGCGGCAAGGAACTGGCCTTTGAGCTCGAAAAGAAGGGCTACGGCTGGCTCGAAACCGGCGCCGAGCCGGTCGGAGCGTGATCGAGATGGCGCAGGTAGCAGAGAAACTTCAGCCGTGGCGTACCGTGCTCGAGACGCGCCCACAGGGGGGCCCGCGGTGGCTCCAGGATCTTCGCGACCGTGGCGCGTCGCGTTTTGCGGCGCTCGGTTTTCCGACGGTCCGCGATGAAGACTGGCGGTTCACGAGCGTCGCGCCGATCGCGTCGACGGAATTCCGAACCGCTCCTCCCGCGATCGTCACCGTTCAGGAACTGGCGGCGGTGCCGTACGCGACGTTGGACTTCCGGCTGGTCGTCATCAACGGACGGTTTTCCGCCGAGCTCTCGCAACTGATCGGGCTGCCCACCGGCGTCCGCGCCGGGTCGCTCGGGGCAGCTTTGACCGAGCATGCCGACGTGGTGCCGCGGTACTTCGGGCAGCTCGCTGACTTCAACGCGCGCAGCTTCGTCGCGATGAGCACCGCGATGACCACCGACGGGGCGTATGTCTACATTCCCGATGGCGTCGTCCTCGAGCAGCCGCTCGAGATCCTCTATCTGACCGCGGGCGGGAATGCCGCTGAAATGAGCCAGGCGCGGACGCTCATCGTGGCGGGCGACCGCAGCCAGTCGCGCATCATCGAGACCTATGCGGCGCTCCGCGGCGGCGTGTACTTCACCAACGGCGTGACGGAGGTCTTTGCCGGCGAAGGATCGATCCTGGACCACTACAAGGTGCAACAGGAGGGCCTCGAGAGCTATCACGTGGCCAGCATCTTCGTGAACGCGCAGCGCTCGGCGACATTCTCGTCGCACTCGTTCTCGCTTGGTGGAAAGCTCGTTCGCAACGACGTCAATGCCACGCTCGACGGCGAGGGCGCCGAGGTGACGTTGAACGGCCTCTACCTCGCGGACGGCGACCGGCTCGTCGACAACCACACCGAAATCGACCACGCCCGGGCTCACTGCCCGAGCCACGAAGTCTACAAGGGCATTCTTGGCGGCAAGGCCCGCGCGGTCTTCAACGGCAAGATCATCGTTCGCCAGGATGCTCAGAAAACGAACGCCAAGCAGACCAATCGCGCGCTTCTTCTTTCTGACGACGCATCGATCAACACCAAGCCGCAGCTCGAAATCTTCGCTGACGACGTGAAGTGCACGCACGGTGCGGCAATCGGCCAGCTCGACGAAGACGCGATTTTCTACCTGCGCGCACGCGGGCTGACCTATTTCGAAGCGCGCGACATGCTGATCCACGCGTTCGCGGGAGAGATTCTCGACCGGGTCCAGGTCGAGCCGCTCAAACGGGCGCTCGAGGCCGAGCTGTACGCGCAGCTGGCGAAGGATCTCGCGGAGATGGATGCTGTATGACCTCCGTTGCAGGGATGCGGAATGCGGAGCGCAGAACGCGCACGACGGAGGGCACGAAACCGTTCGACGTCCAGCGCGTCCGCGCTGATTTTCCGATCCTGCGCCGGCAGGTGCACGGGCATCCGCTCGTGTATCTCGATAATGCGGCGACGACGCAGAAGCCGCAGGTCGTGCTCGATGCGCTGACGCGCTACTACACCGACATCAACTCCAATGTGCACCGTGGCGTGCACAATCTCAGCGAGCTGGCGACCGAAGCGTACGACGGCGCCCGCACGAAGGTCCGCCGGTTTTTCAACGCGGCCAGCGATCGCGAGATCGTCTTCACGCGCAATGCGACGGAGGGCATCAATCTCGTCGCGTTCGCGTTCATCAGGCCGACGCTCCAGCCGGGCGACGAAGTGGTGATCTCCGCGATGGAGCATCATTCGAACATCGTCCCGTGGCAGCTCGTGTGCGAGGAGCGCGGCGCGCGGCTGCGCGTGCTGCCGATGGACGACCGCGGCGAGCTGTTGATCGACCAGCTCGACGCGCTGCTCACCGATCGGACGCGCATCGTGGCGATGTCGCACATGTCCAACGCGCTGGGCACGGTGAATCCCATCGACGAGATCGTCCGCATCGCCCACGCGCGCGGGATTCCGGTCCTCGCCGACGGGTCGCAGGCGGCGTATCACATGCCGGTCGATGTCCAGGCGCTCGGTGTGGACTTCTACGTCGCGACCGGGCACAAGCTGTACGGGCCGACCGGCATCGGCGTCCTCTACGGGCGCGAGAAGCTTCTCGAGGAGATGCCGCCGTTTCTCGGTGGCGGCGA
Organism: Acidobacteriota bacterium; assembly: GCA_013694635.1. GTDB lineage: Bacteria > Acidobacteriota > Vicinamibacteria > Vicinamibacterales > 2-12-FULL-66-21 > JACDCA01. Next base: position 3,757 of record JACDCA010000528.1, read on the forward strand.
CATGATCAGCTCGGTCACGTTCGAGAAGTCGACGTGGAACGCGCTGCCGTTCAAGTTCGAGGCGGGTACGCCGCACATTGAAGGGGCGATCGGTCTCGGCACGGCGATCGACTACATCACGGGCATCGGGTTCGACGCGATTGGCGCGCACGAGCGCGATCTGCTGGAATACGGAACGACGATCCTTGAAAGCGTGCCGACCGTCCGGCTCGTCGGGACGGCCCCGCGAAAGGCAAGCATCCTGTCGTTCGTCATGGAAAACGTGCACCCGCACGACATCGGGACGATCGTCGACCGGGAAGGCATCGCCATCCGCACGGGTCATCATTGCGCCCAGCCCGTCATGGATCGGTTCTGCATTCCGGCCACCGCACGCGCGTCGCTCGCGATCTACAACACGCGCGCGGAAATCGATGCGCTCGGAGCGGCGCTGCGAAAAGTGCACGAGGTGTTCGGATAGTGTCGGATCTCAGCGATCTCTACCAGGAAGTGATCCTCGACCACAACCGGCGGCCGAGAAACTTCCGGAGGATCGACCCGGCGAGCCACCACGCGGACGGGTACAACCCGCTGTGCGGCGACAAATTGAGCCTCACGCTGCAGGTCGACGGGGGTAGCATTGCCGATGTCGCGTTCGAGGGATCGGGATGCGCGATTTCAAAGGCCTCGGCGTCGCTGATGACCGATGCAGTCAAGGGCAAGTCCGTGGATGAAGCGCGCTCGCTGTTCGAGCGGTTTCACCGGATGGTGACGACGCCACCCGATCTGCCGGTCGAAGACATGGGCAAGCTGTCGGTGCTGGCGGGTGTGCGCGAGTTTCCCGTGCGCGTGAAATGTGCGAGCCTGGCGTGGCATACGCTCAAAGCCGCCCTCGATCGCAAGGCAGCGGTATCGACAGAATGAAGAACCTGCCCGTCGTCCAACCGCCGCCCGCCGCGTCCGCCGAAGCTACGTCTGACGCGTCCGCGCTCGTGGTTGACTCGGCGAAGACCGCGGCGTTGAAGCCGGAGATCATCAAGGCGCTGTCGACGGTGTTCGATCCCGAAATACCGGTCAATATCTGGGAGCTCGGCCTGATCTACGACATCTTCGTGGACGGCAATGACGTCGCCGGCATCATCATGACGCTGACGTCTCCCGGATGCCCGGTCGCGCAAACGCTGCCGATCGAAGTGGCGAACAAGGTGAAGGCCGTCCCTGGCGTCTCAGACGCGAGAGTCGACATCGTCTGGGAACCGACGTGGACGAAGGACCGGATGTCTGAAGCCGCCAGGCTGCAGCTCGGAATGTGGTGAGAAAGCTCTCAGCTGTCAGCTCTCAGCTGATAGCTGCTGACGGCTGATAGCTGATAGCTGTGCTGCGATTATCAAAGAAAGCTGATTACGCGCTGATTGCGATGAAGCATCTGGCCACGCGGCCGGATGGCGCATCGGCGAGCGCGCGTGAGATCGCCGAGCAGTACGACATCCCGGTGGAGCTGCTCGCGAAGGTGCTGCAGCAACTCGCCCGGCACAATCTCGTGACGTCGCACCAGGGTACGCGCGGCGGCTACCGCCTCGCCCGTCCAGTGCCGGCGATCTCCGTCGCCGACATCATCCAGGCGATCGACGGACCGCTGACCGTCACGGCGTGCTCCACCGAGGACGAGAACTGCGGCCAGTACGCGAAGTGCAGCGTCCGCGACCCGCTGTGGAAGATCAAGGACCGCATCGTCTCGGCGCTCGCCACCTGCTCCCTGCAGGAAATTTCCGCTGACCTGATGGAACCGGCGCCGCCGTCAGCGCCGTCCACGCCGCTGGCCTTCACCCGAAGCGGACGCGCCACCTGATTCCACGCCTGGAAGACGATGCCGATCTATCTGGACTACCACGCAACCACGCCTGTCGATCCGCGTGTGCTCGACGCGATGCTGCCGTATTTCACGCAGCGGTTCGGCAATCCGGCAAGCCGGCAGCATTCGTTCGGATGGGACGCGCAGAAGGCGGTTGACGCGGCACGCGAGCAGGTTGCCGGGCTCATTGGCGCGAGCGCGGGAGAGATCGTGTTCACCAGCGGCGCCAGCGAGTCCAACAACCTCGCCATAAAAGGCACGGCATGCGCGCTGCGCGAGCGCGGCAATCACCTCATTACCGCTGTCACCGAACACAAGTCGGTCCTGGACACGTTCAAGCGTCTGCAGGGCGAGGGCTTCGATGTCACCTTTCTTCCGGTAGACAGCGACGGGTTCATCGATCTCGACCAGCTGCGCGGTTCCTTATCCGACAAGACGATTCTGGTCTCGGTGATGGCGGCCAACAACGAGATCGGCACCGTACAGAGGCTGAACGAGATTGGCGCGATCACATCGGCGCGCGGGGTGATCTTCCACACCGATGCCGCGCAGGCGGCCGGCAAGGTGCCGCTCGACGTCAACGCCGCGAACGTCGATCTCATGTCGTTGACCGGGCACAAGTGCTACGGCCCCAAGGGCGCCGGGGCATTGTTCGTCCGCCGCCGCAAGCCGAAGCTGCAGCTGGCCTGCCAGATCGATGGTGGTGGCCACGAAGGGGGGCTGCGCTCGGGCACTCTCAACGTGCCCGGGATCGTCGGCCTGGGCGCGGCGGCGGACATCTGCCGGTCCGAGATGCCATCGGAGTCGCCGCGCCTGCGTGATCTTCGCGATCGGTTGCTGGCGTCGCTTCGGGCCAGCCTTCCCCACGTCCGCGTCAATGGCGCGTTGGGGGATGGCCGCCTCCCGCACAACCTCCACGTGACCTTCGACGGCGTGGAAGGGGAGCGGCTGCTGATGGCGATCGGTGACCTGGCGGTCTCGACGGGCTCGGCGTGCAGTTCGGGCAGCCAGCGTGCATCTCACGTGCTCGAGGCGATCGGCGCCGCCGATCGGCCTGGCGCATCCATCCGCTTCGGCCTCGGCCGCTGGACGACCGAAGCTGAGATCGATGCCGCGGCCGAGAGAGTAGTGAAAGTGGTTCGTAGTCTGCAGGTGCTGACATGAGCGGCCGGAACGGAGCGATAGCGAGTGAAGGCCGCCAGCCGGGTGCAGGGGCCCCCGGCGATAAAACCATGACTGAAACAAGAATCACGGTTGCGCACAGTCCTGACTCCGACGACGCGTTCATGTTCTACGGCCTGGCGAGCAATAACGTCGAGACCGGAGGCATCATCGTCGAGCAGGTGCTCTCCGACATAGAAACGCTCAATCGTGCGGCATTCGACGGCACCTACGAAGTCACGGCCGTATCGTTCCACGCCTTCGCTCACCTGGCCGACCGCTACGCATTGCTGCCGCACGGCGCGAGCATGGGCGACAACTACGGCCCCATCGTCGTCGCGAGACAGGATGGGGGAATGTTGCGTGTGAAGGGCAGCAGGATCGCGATCCCGGGGACGCTCACCACCGCCTATCTCGCGCTGCGTCTCTACGAACCGGACTTCGAGTACGTCGTCGTTCCCTTCGACGAGATCCAGCAGGCGGTTCTGGACGGCAACGCCGATGCGGGACTCCTGATCCACGAGGGTCAGCTCACGTACCAGGACGAGGGGCTTCGAAAAATCGTGGACCTCGGCGAGTGGTGGGCGGAGCGAACCGGCGGGTTGCCGCTTCCGCTCGGCGGAAACATCATCCGCCGCGACCTCGGGCCGGAGATGATCCGCAAGGTCTCGAAAATGCTGCACGACAGCATCGCCTACGCGTTGTCGCACCGGAAGGACGCGATCGAGTACGCCGAGCAGTTCGGCCGCGGTCTCGATCGCGAGCGAACCGACAAGTTCGTCAGGATGTACGTCAACGACCTGACGCTCGGCTACGGGGACCGAGGACGCAAGGCGGTGGAACGGTTGATGACCGAAGCCTTCGAGAAGGGCCTGATCCCGCAGCGCGTCAACGTCGAATTCGCCGCCTGACGTCGCCGCCGCCCGCCGACCGGCGCGTCCAGACGCTGTCCTTGCCGCTGCTCCACGACACGAGGATCTTCATGGCTGGCGCTTGATCGCGGCGGCGATGACTTCGATCCCTTCCACGACCCTGGGGCCGGGAATCACCGTGCGCGGGTCGGCGATGATGTGCACGCGCCGATTCGCGACCGCCGGAACGGACGCAAGCTGCCACCAGACGGCGAGCTCCTTCTTCTCCTCGTCGAGCCCGATCGGATCCGCGCGAAGCTCGAGGATTATCTCCGGTCGCCGGGCGAGGATCAGTTCGGTCGTGGCCTGGACCGCTTCGCGTTTCATGTCCGCGAAGACGTTCTGTCCGCCGGCGGCGGTGACCATGTCGTGGACGAAGCCTTGCCCCCCGCTCGCATAGATTCCGCGTAGCGTGTAGTTCTCGCGTCCGAAAACGATGAGCGTCCGAGGCCGGGGACCCAGCGCCGATACTCTACGGATGGCGTCAATGCGCGACTCGATATCGGTCGCCAGCTTCGCGGCACGAGCGGCGATACCGATCCGGTTGCCAACACTGCGAAGCGTCGCCGTGACATCCCGCAAGCCCGCGTGGCTGTAGGCATAGGCCGGTACCTTCGCGCGTTCCAGTTGCTTCCTCAGATCGGATTGCGTGTGGTAGAGCACAACGAGGTCGGGCTGCAGCGACAGGATGCGTTCGAGGTCCGGGTCGAGCAGCGCGCCGACCTTCTGAATGTTCGCCACCTCCGGCGGAAACCGGTCGAAGCTGCTGACGCCGACGACACGATGGCCGGCGCCGAGCGCGAACAGCATTTCCGTCACAGCGGGGAC
>JACDCA010000541.1 GCA_013694635.1 Acidobacteriota bacterium
GGTTCCCGCGGCGACCGCGCGGGCAGCCCCCTCGATTGCGGCTCTCACGCCTCGTTCGTCCGATTCCGGCGCTGCGCGCGCCGACGAGGGGTTCTGGGTCGCGGTTCTGCCGTTCAAGTACAGCGGCGCCAACGCCGATCTCACGGCGCTCGCCGAGGGACTCTCCGAGGAGATCGTCACCGGGCTGTCCCGCTTCTCCTACCTGCGGGTGGTTTCGCGCAGCTCGACCCTGCGATACGTCAACCAGACCGCGGACGTGCGCACGATCGGCAAGGACATCGGCGCCCGCTACGTGATGGAAGGCAGTCTCAGGCAGGCGGGGCCACAACTCCGCGTCGCGGTGCAACTCGTCGATGCCGTGACCGGCGCGCATCTCTGGGCGGAAACCTACGACCGGCGCTTCCAACCCGATCAGCTCTTTGCGATGCAGGACGAGCTGATCCCGCGCATCGTCTCAACGTGTGCGGACACCTTCGGTGTGCTGGCGAGGAGTATCAGCGACGCGGTTCGCGGTAAGGAGCCTGGACAGCTCAGCCCCTATGAAGCCCTCATGCGTGGCTTCGGGTATCACCACCGCCTCACTCCTGGCGAGCACGCCGAGGCGCGCGATGCACTGGAACGGGCGGTAGAGCAGGCGCCGGGCAATGCCGACTGCTGGGCGATGCTGTCATGGGTCTATTCCCATGAGTACGGCCACGGTTTCAACCCCAGGCCCGGCTCCCTCGATCGCGCGCTTGTCGCTGCCCGCCGTGCCGTGGATCTTGCCCCGTCCAATCACCTCGCGCTTCAGACGCTGGGCGTAGCGCTGTTCTTCCGCAAGGACATTGCCGGCTGTCTGAACGCCGCCGAACGGGCCATGGCGCTCAACCCGCTCGATGGGAGCAACGAGGCCATCTTCCTGATTACCTTCGCCGGTGATTGGGATCGTGGCTGTGCGTTGATCGAACGGGCGATGGAGCTCAACCCCCATCATCCGGGCTGGTACCGGACGACGCTCGCGATCAACGAGTACCGCAAGGCAAACTACCGCGCCGCCATAGATGAAGCCATGAAGGCCAATGTGCCTGGCATTTTCTGGACCAATGTGCTGCTTGCTGCGGGCCACGGCCAACTTGGTGAACTCGAGGCCGCGCGCAACGCTCTGAGAAACCTGCTCGCTCAGAAGCCGGACTTCGCACAATCGGCAAGGGAGACGTTTGGGAAATGGTTCGACCCGGAACTTGGCCAGCACGTGATTGAGGGGATGCGCAAGGCAGGTCTTGAAATGGAGGACCCGCGGCAAGAGCGATCGGCAGTTGAGTCCGCATGAAGCCGCGCTGTGCGTGTTCGGTTTCCACGAACGCATGACCCCTGAAGAGCACGCCAGAGTGCGCGCGATCCTGGAGCGCGCGGTCGAACACGCCCCTGACGACAGCGATTGCTGGGCCATGCTGGCGACCGTGTACACCGACGAGCACATGTTTGGATTCAATGCGAAGCCCGATCCGCTGGGCCGCGCGCAGGTCGCGGCGCGGCGAGCCGTCGAGTTGTCGCCGTCCAGCGCTCTGGCCAGTCAGGCGCTCGCCCAAAGCTTGTTCTTCCGGAAGGAACTGCACGCCTGCCGACCGGTTGCAGAGCGGACCATCGCGCTGAATCCCATGGACGGAGCCATCAGCGCCTTCATGGGCCTTCTGCTGGCGCTGTGTGGTGATTGGGAACGTGGCTGCGCGGCGGCGGAGGCCGCCAGGAAGCTGAACCCGCATTTCCCCGGTTGGTATTGGCTCGCGCCGCTCTTCCACGCCTATCACAAGGGTGACTACCGCGCAGCAGTCGGCTTTGCGATGAGAGTCAACATTCCTGGTTATTTCTGGGTGCCGGCGACCACCGCGGCGGCGTTCGGCCAGTTGGGGGATCTCGAAGCGGCACGGAAAGGAGTGCGGGAACTGCTGACCATTCGTCCTGACTTCGGCACCGCAGCACGCGAGGAGTTCAGCAAGTGGTTTCAACCAGACCTTGTTGAGAACTATCTCGACGGCCTGCGCAAGGCGGGACTCGACGTCGCAGCCGGCCAGCCGGATCCCTGATCGCTAATCGCTGATCAGGGATTAGCGATTCAGCGCCGCCGTCCAGTTCAGTACGACGGCGGCGGGCTGCTCCGCCTCGCGCGCGAGCGGACTGAGCACGAGGAAGCGCTGGCCATCGGGCGTCGGACGATAGCGTCCGCGGACGATGGAGGTCGCGAAGCGCGTCTGGAGCAACGGAACGGGCGCGCCCGCGGTGAACGTCGAACCGATCTGCAACGGCACCGACATGACGCGTGATCCGGAACGATAGAACAGCTCGCGTCCATCGCCGCGCCAGTATGGTTCGTTGCCTCCTTCGGTCGACACCTGGAACTTGTTGTGGGCTTCCGGGAACTCGTGGACGTAGATCTCATTGCGACCGGATTCGTTCGATTGGTAGGCGATGTACCTACCGTCGGGCGAGAAGGTCGCCCACATTTCATTGAACTGCGTTTTGACGATGTTGACCGGTTTCCTGTCGCCGTCCAGGGGCAAGGCGGAGATGTCCCAGCCTCCGGCAGCCTCGCTGCGGGATGTGAAGAGGATGTACCGGCCATCGGGCGACCAGTCAGAGACGTACTTCTCGTCCTTGCTGACGAGCAGCGGCTCCGCCTCGCGCGTTCCGGACGCGTCCTTCACATGCAGATCTCCAGCACCTTTCGCTTTTGACGTATAGACGATCCGCCGCCCGTCAGGTGACCATTTCGCGACCGACTCCTCTGCCGCATCGAACGTGAAGCGCGACGAGACGCCGCGCGTCAGATCGCGGATCCACAGATCACCTCCTCCGTCCCCGACGTCGTAGACCAGACGCGTCCCGTCGGGCGACAACGAGGTGTCGCGGTAATCCGCTGAGGTATCGATGACCGGCGTCTCCTTGCCGGCGCGGTCGACCCACACCAGGCGCGAGCCGCCCAACTCGCCTCCCCGATAGACAAGGATGCCGTTTCCCGACACCGAAAACGACGCCAGCCCCACGTCGTCGGTGCCCAGCCCCTCGCCCAACGGCACCGGCTCTCCCTGGAGGCTGTGCGACTTCACATCGAACTTCTGGGCGACCAGCGTGCGGTCGCGGACGAAGAGCAGGTAGCCCGGCGCCGCGTACTGCACGCGCGTCGTCGTCTTGAAGAGCGGTTTCACCATCGGCGAATCGATGTTGCCGACCGCCAGCGTCATCTCGGGAGAGCTCGGGGCAACGATCGCGTAGAGGAAATGCTTGCCGTCCGGCAGGAACTCCGGCCAGCCCGTGCCCGGCGTCCCCTTCTCTTTGCCCTTCTCGAAGACCACCGGCTGCGGCACACCTCCACCGGCCGACACCCGCATCAGCGCATCGGTGGCGCGGGCGTCGAAAAGGATTACGCCGGCCTGGCTCCAGGACCCATCGGAGCTGTTGGCGGGCGTGTCGCAGATCGTCTGAGGCGGGCCGCCAGCGATGTCGACTTTCTTCAGCTTGTCGCCGGCGACGAACGCAACGAAGCGGCTGTCAGGCGACCAGAACGGACGCTGTACGTTCTCGGTGCCTGGCATCGGCCGGGCCTCGAGCGCGTCCATCGGACGAATCCAGATCATCCGCTTGCCATCGCTGTCGGCGGCAAAGACGATGTTGCGTCCATCCGGTGAGATCACCGGCGGGCTCGCATTCTGTACCGCGGCGGGCATCGGAAGCGGGAAGCGGACGACCGGCGCGGGGTCTGGCGCGCGCCGGGTCCAGGCGACGGCAAATCCCACCGCCGCGAGCGCCGCGAGTCCGCACGCTCCCCAGGCGAGACGTTCCCGCGTGTGGCGGCGTCCGCTGACGATGGCAGGCAGGCCGACCTTCGATCCGCCCTGAGATACCCATTGCAGTTCGGCGGCGACGTCGCGCGCCGACTGCCAGCGGTCCTCGGGATCCTTCGCGAGGCACCGGGACACGATCCGCTCGAGGGCCGGCGGGGTAAGCGGAACGAGCTCCTCGATTGGGCGCGGCTTGGTGGCGAGAATCGCGGCCATCGCGCTCGAGGAGGTCTGCCCCTCGAACGCACGACGTCCCGTGAGTAGCTCGTAGAGCACGCAGCCGAAGGCGAAGATGTCTGTGCGCGCATCTACCTCCCGCGCTTCGATCTGTTCCGGCGCCATGTAGTGTGGCGTGCCGACGACCGTATGCGCGCCGGTGAGCGCCGCGAGCGTCGCTTGCTCGACCGCCGCCGAAACGCCGGAGGTGGACATCACGCCCGACCCCGACGCCGCCAGCTTCGCCAGGCCGAAGTCCAGTAGCTTGATCCCCTGCTTTGTCACCAGGATGTTCGCCGGCTTCAGATCGCGGTGGACGATGCCCTTGCGGTGTGCGGCGTGGAGCGCCTCACAGATCTGGATGCCGTAGCCGATGGCCTGTTCGACCGGCATCGGTCCGGCAATCGGCTGCCCCTCGATGTACTCCATCACCAGGTAGCCGCTGCCGTCGTGCTCGCCGACGTCATGGAGCGTGCAGATGTTCGGATGGTTCAGCGAGGAGATCGCGCGGGCCTCGCGCTCGAAGCGCTCGGTGAAGGGACCTTTAAGGGTCTTGACCGCGACGTCGCGATCGAGTCGTGTATCGCGCGCGCGATACACATCGCCCATCCCTCCGGATCCAGCGGTTTCGATGATCTCGTAAGGTCCCAGGCGTGTGCCAGCAGTAAAGCTCATGTGTGGCGAGAGTATAACTCGCGGTGCGCCGGGCTGCGGGGTAAGCGGATCAGCGGCTGGCGAATCTGATGCCCAACCATCTCGCGCAGCAGTCCGTTCGGATGCGGCAGGTTGACGATGAGCCCTTCCGTCACTGCGGCAGGTCATCGCGAACTGCCACGGGACGATGCTAATGCGTCGCGCGGCGCAGGCGCGCCAGGAGATCCTGGAAATCCTTCGGCGTCGGCGCGTCGAACGTCATCGTGCGGCCGTCAGTCGGATGCTGGCAGCGCAACCGGTAGGCGTGCAGCGCCTGACGCCCGAAGTCGATCGTCCGCAGCGTATCGGGGCCGTACACGTATCGCTCCTCCCCCACCAGCGTATGCCCCCGCAGTCGCGCCTGAATCCGGATCTGGTTGCGACGGCCGGTGCGCAAGCGCACCTCGATCAGCGACGCGTCGCGAAATGATTCGACGACGCGGTACTCCGAGAGTGCTTCGGTTCCATTCGGATCGCGCGGGT
>JACDCA010000355.1 GCA_013694635.1 Acidobacteriota bacterium
GACCGGAGCCTTCCGGTCCGTGAATCTGAGCGACCAGGGGCCCAGCGACGGCGGGCCCGCGGCCGTGGGTGAACGGTTTGCTGCACGACCACAGCTCGACACCGTCGCAGTGACCAGAAAGTTCTACGCGTCGCATCCCGACAACTACGACCAGCTGGTCATCTGGACCGACGTCTCGCTGGTTCAGAACGCCTTTGCATTCGAGCAGACGGTCGCGAACGAAGTCGGCGGCATTGGCGTGGCGACGTTCGACGCGTCGCGCGAGTTCGGCAGTGGCGGCCGGCTCCGCTCGCTCGTGAATATGGACTGGCTGGGCAAGTACCCGGACGATCCGCTCCAGAAGTTCCTCGGGGAGAACAACACCGTCAGCGTCCTCGGGCAGGAATCGGGACATCGATGGCTGGCGTTCATGGACTTCCGGGACCGCAACGGTGCGCGGTCCGACCTGCTCCTCGGCCGCGACCAGGCTCACTGGAGCTTCTTCTTCGATTCGGACGCGTCGGTGATGGAAGGCAACGACATCGAGGATCTGGGGGGCGGATCCTTCCGGACCGCGGCGTCTGTCAGCCGCTTCAGCCTGCTGGACCAGTACGCCATGGGGCTCGTGCGCGATGTCGACGTGCCGCCGTTCTTCTACGTCGAGAACCCGACCAACCTGTCGATCACCCGCACGCGCGAGTCGGCGCCGCAGGTCGGTGTCACGTTCAACGGCACGCGTCGCGAGGTGCTGATCCAGGACATCATCGCGATCCACGGCCCGCGCACGCCGTCCGCGAACCAGTCCGCGCGCGTCCACCGCCAGGCCTTCATCTACATCTCGAGCGCCGGCCGCAGCCCCGAGGGAGGCCAGGTATCCAAACTGGACCGCATCCGCACCGCGTGGGAGCAGTTCTTCCTGCAGGCCACGGATAGCCGTATGCGCGCCATTACCACCTTGCGGTAAAAAGCCTTGATGACACTTGCGATGCGGCGCACCGCCGTCCTCATTTCGCTGATGTTCACTGCAGTCGCTCTGGATGGTCAGCAGGCGCCGCCGCAACGGTCCGCCGTTGCCGGGATTGACTTGCACCGGCTCGAAGCCATTGAGCCGCTGGTGACCGAGGCGATCGCGAAAAAGAACCTGCCGGGTGCGGTGGTCATGGTGGGGCGTGGCGACAAGGTGGTGTACGAGAAGCCGATCGGCAACCGTGCGCTGATGCCGAAGGTCGAGCCGATGACGCTCGATACGATCTTCGATCTGGCGTCGCTGACGAAGGTGGTGGCAACGACGACGAGCGTGATGGTGCTGGTGGAAGAAGGGCGCGTGCGTCTGAACGACCGCGTCGCGAGCTTCATCCCGGGCTTCGAGCGCTACGGCAAGGGGGACATGACCGTCCGTCACCTGCTCACGCACGTGTCGGGGCTGCGGCCGGACGTCGATCTCGGGGACATGTGGACCGGCTACGATAAGGCGATCGAGCTGGCGATCGAGGAAGTCCCCACCTCTGCGGTCAACGAGCGGTTCGTTTACAGCGACATCAACTTCTTCCTGCTCGGTGACATCGTCCGGCGCGTGAGCGGCAAGCCACTGGATGTGTTCGCGCGCGAGCGGATCTTCAAGCCGCTCGGCATGAACGATACGGGATTCAATCCGCCGCCGGCGCTGCACACGCGCATCGCGCCGACGGAGAGTTGCACGCCGTACGGATGGCCGTGCGAGGGTCCGGACAAGAAGATGCTCCGCGGTGTGGTGCACGATCCCACGGCGCGGCGCATGGCCGGCGTGGCGGGGCATGCGGGTCTCTTCAGCACGGCCGCGGACCTTTCCATTTTCGCCCGCATGTTGTTGAACAACGGATCGCACGGCGGGGTCCGCGTGCTGGCCCCGCTGACCGTGGCCCGAATGATCGCTCCGTCGACACCGCCAGGGGAGCGAAACGTGCGCGGCCTCGGGTGGGACATGGATTCGTCGTTTTCAGCCAACCGTGGCGAGCTCCTGCCGCTCGGTTCCTTCGGCCACACGGGGTTCACGGGCACCTCGCTGTGGATCGACCCGGCCACGAAGATGTTCGTCGTGTTCATGTCCAACCGGCTGCATCCCGAGGGCAAGGGAGACGTCACACCACTCCGGGCGCGCGTGGCCACGGTGGCCGCCTCCGCCCTGACCGAACTGCCTCCCGCCGTTGAACGCAGCGCGGCATGGAGCGCGCGCGACCTCGCGCCGTCGGGCACGATCCAGGCTGTGCCAACCGCTCCAGTCTCCAGCGGGATCGACGTGCTCCGCGCTGACGGATTTGCCCTTCTGCGCGGCAGACGCGTGGGCCTCATCACCAACCATACCGGCCGCGCGCGTGACGGTTCGACCACGATCGATCTGCTGCACGGGGCGAAGGATGCGAAGCTGGTCGCGCTGTTCAGCCCGGAGCACGGCATCCGCGGCATCCTGGACGCGAAGGTGCCTCCCGAGAAGCACGACAAGACTGGACTCGTCATTCATTCCCTGTACGGCGAGACGCGGCGGCCGACCGACGGCATGCTCGCCGGGATCGACACGCTCGTCCTCGATCTGCAGGACATCGGCGCGCGCTTCTATACCTACATGACGACGATGGCGTATGTGATGGAGGAGGCGGCAAAAAGGAAGATTTCCGTGGTGGTGCTGGACCGGGTCAATCCGGTGAATGGCGTCGACATCGAGGGTCCGGCGCTCGACAAGGCGGCGGTCGGATTCACGGGATACTTTCCGGCGATGCCGATCCGGCACGGCATGACACTCGGAGAGCTCGCGAAGCTGTTCAACGCCGAGAACAAGATCGGCGCTGATCTGACCGTCGTGCCGCTGAAGAACTGGCGACGCGATCAGTGGTTCGACACGACGGGGCTGCCGTGGATCAACCCGTCGCCGAACATGCGCAACCTGCTCCAGGCGACCGTTTATCCAGGCGTCGGCGCCATCGAGGGGACCAATATCTCTGTCGGGCGAGGCACCGATACGCCGTTCGAGCAGCTCGGTGCGCCGTGGATCGACGGCGTCAAGCTGGCCGAAGCGCTCAACGCGAGGAAGATCCCCGGCATCAGCTTCTATCCGGTCCGGTTCACGCCGACGTCGAGCAAGTACGCCAACGAGGAATGCCAGGGCGTCTTCCTGGTGATCACCGACCGGCTCGCGCTGCGCCCCGTTCGCCTGGGTGCCGAAGTCGCATCGGCCATCAGCCGGCTGCACGGCGCGCAGTTTCAGCTCGAGGCCGCCGAGCGTCTGTTCGGTTCGAAGGAAGGCCTTGCGAGGATCCGCGCGGGAGAAGATCCAGCCGCCGTTACCAATGCCTGGTCAGCCGCCGAAGCACGGTGGCGGCTCCTTCGCGCGAAGTATCTGCTGTACCGGTGAAGCGATCAGCTATCAGCTGTCAGCTATCAGTAGCTAACAGCTGACTTACTCCGCTGAAAGCTGATGGCTGAGAGCTGAAAGCTCAGAGCTGGTACAGCATCACATACACGATCACCCCGGTCACTGACACGTAAAGCCAGATAGGAAGCGTCCAGCGGGCGAGGCGTGCGTGGCTGTCGTAGCGCGCGCGCAGGCCGCGGATGAGGGTGATAAGGGCCAGTGGCGGTACCGTCGCTGCGAGCACGATGTGCGAGATCAGCACGGCAAAGTACACCTGACGGATGGGTCCCTGGCCGGTGAACGGGCGCGAGCCGACGTTGGCGTGATAGATGACGTAACAGATCAGGAAGAGCGTGGAAGTCGCGAACGCCGCAATCATCACGCGGCGATGCGCGTCGATGCGGCGCCGGCGGATCAGCCGGTAACCGATGACGAGAAGCACCGCTGAGATCGCGTTCAGCGTGGCGTTGACCGCCGGCAGATCGGCGAGCGTCACTATTAAGTGGGGCTCCGCCCCACCCCCCGGCTCGGTCGCTCGCGGGGGCCCCTGCGCCCCGCGCCGCTTCCTCGCACTCGCGGCACTACACGCGCCCGGCGATCATCAGGATCCACAGGAGCGGGAGGTAGGTAATGGATCCGAAAAAGAGCCGTCTGGCGTCCCCGGCGCTGCGGGTCATGGCGAACCTCACCGCGAGCCCGACGAAGAGCAGCGTGAGCACGAGGGCGCCGACGAAATACGTGGAGGTCGTCAGTCCCGCCAGCGTCGGCATAAGGCTCATCGGCAGGAGCGCGGCCGCATAGAGAACAGACTGCCGGGCGGTGCTGCGGCCGTCGGGCTCGATCACGGGCAGCATCGGAAACCCCGCGCGCGCGTAGTCTTCCCGATACATCCAGGCGATGGCGAGAAAGTGCGGAAGCTGCCAGAGAAACACGATCCCGAACAGGATCCACGCGCCTGGCGTCAGGGCGTTCTGCACCGCGGCCCAGCCGATCACAGGCGGGAGCGCGCCCGGGATGGCACCGATGACGGTGGAGAACGATGTCACCGGTTTCAAGGGCGTATAGATCGCCACGTACGTGATCAGCGTGGCGGCCGCCACGCACGCGCTGAGCACGTTCACGCCCGTGGCCAGCAGCGCGAGTCCGGCGGTTGACGTGACGCTCGCGAATATCAGCCCTTCGAGCGGGTTGAGCCGTCCGTCGGCCATGGGGCGCAGACGCGTCCGTCGCATCTGGCCGTCCGCGACACGTTCGAACACCTGGTTGAAAGCGGACGCGCCCCCAGCGACGAGAGCGGTGCCGATGAACGTCAGCGCCATCAGCGGCACGTCCGAAATCAAGCCGCCGCCCATCACGTACCCGACCATCGTCGAGGCGACCACCAGCAGATTGAGGCGGGGTTTTGCGAGGGTGAGGAAGTCAGCGCCGCGTGCGTGGCCAGCCGTGAGAACGGCGCCCGAAGACCTCATGGGCGCGCACCAGCGGCTGCCTCGCCGAAGCCCGTAGGGCGAAGATGGGCCGCGTCCACGCGACTCTCTGAGAATCTGGCCCTGTGGCTGCGGAGCGTCAGCACGAGCGATGTGCCGAGCAACAGCGCGCCGTTGGCGACATGCGCGGTATTGATCACCGGCTGAAGCCCGGACCACACGACATAGGCGCCGAGCGTTCCCTGCACGAGAACGAGAAAGACGAGCAGCGCCGCGGGCCGTGCCAACGCGGATTCAGAGGCCTTGTCTCTCCACACGCGAATGGCCGTGGCCAGGATCGCGAAGAAGACGACGAGCGCGCCGATTCGGTGCGCAAAGTGGATCGCGACACCCGCGTTCCAGCTCGACGGAACGATGCCGCCAAACGCGAGCGGAAAGTCAGGGATCGCCAGGCCTGCCCCGTTATGCCGCATCGTTGCGCCGAGCAGAATCTGGACGTAGATGACGATCGTCGTCATCAGCGCCATGGATCGCAGCCGCGGACGGTCGATTGCTCCGGCCGACGCTCGCCAGCCGCGAGAGGTGAACACGGCGATGGCTACCGTCGAGCAGAAAAACAGCTGCGCGAGGCCGGCGTGGCCGATGGAGATCGGTGCAGGCAGCAGCAGCAGGACCGTCAGCCCGCCGAGCAGGCCCTGCAGGATGACCGCGCCGAGCGCCACAACACCGAGCCGGCGCATCCAGGGCCGGGGATCGACCCGCCAGATCCACACCGCAAGAATGATCGTGAGAAACCCCACCGCGCTCGCGATCATCCTGTGGCCGTGCTCGTAAAAGATCCCCCCGACCATCTTGTCGAGCGGGAACGCAAACATGAACGAGCCGTACGTATTCGGCCAGTCGGGAACGGCCAGGCCCGACCCCGTGCTCGTGACCATCCCACCTGCGGCGATCAGGAGCACCGTCGAACAGACTACGAGCACCGCGTAGCGGTGGAGCCACTTCATGACTTGAATGTGAAGCTGATTACCTTCGCTTCTTTCTCTCCGACCTTCACGGTCTGCGTCTGAGGCGGCATCTTCTCGTGCCAGGCCTCGACGGTGTA
>JACDCA010000356.1 GCA_013694635.1 Acidobacteriota bacterium
CCGTAGCCGGCGACGGCCACGACGGCGGTGTGCAGATCACGGCTTCGCACAATCCCAAGGAGTACAACGGGATCAAGATGGTCCGGCGCGAGGCGTTTCCGCTGAGTGGTGATGCCGGGATCGGCGATATCCGCGACATGATCGCGGGCAACAGGCTCCCGCCGCCCGCTCAAAAACGCGGCACGGTCAGCACGAAGAATATCGTCGAGGACTACATCACCAAGGTGATGTCGTTCATCGATCCGGCGATCATCAAGCCGTTCAACGTCGTGCTCGACGCGGGCAGCGGGATGGCCGGGATGGTGGCGCCGAAACTCTTCGACCGGCTGCCGTGCCGGACGACCCGGCTCTGCTTCGAGATCGACGGCACCTTCCCGAATCACGAAGCGAATCCTTTGATCGAGCAGAATCGCCGCGACATCGTCGAGCGGGTGAAACAGGACAAGGCCGACATCGGCATCGCCTGGGACGGTGACGCCGACCGGGTATTCTTCATCGACGGCGAGGGGGAATTCGTCGCCGGTGATTTCATCACCGCGCTCCTCGGCGAGGCGGCGCTGCTGAAGCATCCCGGCGCGAAGATCGTCTACGACGTCCGCGCGAGCTACGCCGTGAAGGACACCGCCGCGAAGCTGGGTGGCACGGCGCTGATGAACCGGGTCGGCCACGCCTTTTTCAAACAGCGGATGCGTGAAGAGGGAGCGGTCTTCGGCGGCGAGGTGACCGGGCACTATTACTTCCGCGACTACTTCTACGCGGACAATGGCTTCATCCCGGCGCTCCTCATCCTGGAGCTGATGTCGCGCAAGGGTCAGACGCTCAGCGAGCTGCTGGCGCCGCTGCGGGCGAAGTATTTCATCTCGGGAGAAATCAACACGAAGCTGAGCGACATGAGCCTGATTCCGGCGAAGCTCGAGGCGCTGGCGGCAAAGTACGCGGACGGCCACGTCTACTCGCTCGACGGGACCTCAGTGGAGTATCCGGACTGGCATTTCAACGTCCGCGCGTCGAACACCGAGCCCATGCTGCGCCTGAATCTGGAAGCGGTGACGCCGGAGTTGATGGAGCAGAAACGCGACGAAGTACTCGCCTTGATCCGTTCATAGTTCATCGTTCATCGTTCGAAGTTTCGCGGCGGCCGCGTGGTAAAATGGCCGCCTCGTCAATGCGGGCTTAGCATAGTGGTAATGTTCTGGCTTCCCAAGCCAGCTAGACGGGTTCGATCCCCGTAGCCCGCTAATTAATATTGGTCTGAGGGCTTCGCCCCCAGACCCCCTACTCGCTCACTCGCGGGACCCGGGCCCCGCTCCGTTCGCATGTCCAAAATGTCGCGTCAGACGAGATCGCCACCTGCCGCCGGATGCAGGGGCTCTGGAATCGTCCGCGCCACGCCTGTCAGAAAAAGGGCGCCGAGCGCGACCGATCCCACTGTCGTCCACAGGAGGCCATGGATCGCGCGATAGCCGGCGGCGCCGCCACTCGGGCCGGACGACGTGTCGAGCAGAGTGAGGCCGGAGGTTACGATCCCGAACATCAGCAATACGTACAGATTGTTCAGGGCATGGCCCGGACCGAGTCGTAGTGAAATCGAACACGAGTCACCCCCTTTCGACGTGGAGGATGCTGCAATCCTGGCTCCACTGTGGCTATTTACCACATCGGTTGGAAGTCAAAGTAATACAACTTTGATGTCAAACTATACGGCATGCAGCGTGCACAGCCTGCAGTGATGAAACCCGTTCTCGTCCTGGCGGCGGATGCCGCGGCGGGCGATTCTGTGGTCGCAGCCCTGCGTCGGCTGGGGCGGATTGCATCTGCGTCGATGCCTGCGAGTCCGCGCTCGAGATGACCGAAGCCGTGGACTTCGCCGCGGTGCTCGTAAACGCCGACGACAGAGCGGCGTGGAGGGTCTGCGGTGAGCTGGCCAGGGCGGCGCGCTGCCCCGTTGCGGTGGTGACGACGTTTCTCGCCCGCGATCGCCGCTACAGGAACCGGGCCTTCAAGGCGGGCGTGGCGGCGTACGTCTGCCGCCCCTGTACCACCGGCCGTCTCCGGGCGCTGCTCGCCAGGCTCAGCTCCGGGGAGACCGGGATCGAGTTGACCGACGGCGCGGCGTATTCCTCGTGAGACGACGCCGAGGCTGGGCGGCGCCTGGCGTTGGCGACGTGAGGTGGTGCGTGAGCCGCTCCAGCACGCGGCGGGTCGCGACGCGGTCGCGATTACCGACTCCGTCGAGCGCTTCCCCGACGGCCGATTCAACCGTGCCGCGGCTGACGTGGTTGACGCGATGTCCGCGTGCGCTCAGCCGGAGAATCGCCCGGCGGCGATCCCGGGGGTCGTCCACCCGCAGCAGCAACCGCTGCGCGACGAGCCGCCGCAGGACGCCGGTGAGGGTACTGGGATGGACGTGAAGCACCGCGGCCAGGTTGCCCGCCGACAGCCCGGGAAACAGGCCCACGACCCGAAGGACGAGGCGCTGGGGCCCGGTTACGCCGAGCTCGGCGGTCATCCGCTTGGACGTCCTCCCCATCGCATGGACCACTGCCCACAGGAGCTGCATGAACTGCAGCACGTCTGGAAGCTGGTCGGGGACGGAATCGCGGTCGTGAGGAATCGGGCCTTTCACCTGATTATTTTGAATGCAGATTAGTGACTATGATCGCGGGATGACATCCGGTCGCCTGCTCATCGTATCGAACCGGTTGCCCGTCGCGGCCAGTATGACGCCGGACGGGGTCCGGCTGACGCCTTCGAGCGGCGGACTGGCGACCGGCCTCCGGCCGTGGCACGAACAGTCAGCCGGCCTGTGGATCGGCTGGCCGGGCGAGGGCTCATGGTGCAGCGGAGAGCAGCGCGCGCTTCTCGACCGTGAACTCGACACCCGCGCCCTCGTGCCCGTGCACCTGTCGCCCGACCAGGTCGATCGCTTCTACCATGGCTTCGCGAATCGCGTCCTCTGGCCGCTCTTTCATTACCTGATCGACCGTGTCCCCGTCAACGCGACCGGCTGGAAGTCGTACCAGGAAGCAAACGAAGCGTTCGCCGAGGCGGTGAGCGCCCATTACCGTCCCGGCGACACTATCTGGGTCCACGACTACCAGCTGTTGCTGCTCCCGATGCTCTTGCGCGAGCGGCTGCCGAGGGCGCGCATTGGCTTCTTCCTGCACATCCCGTTTCCGGCCTCTGAAGTGTTCCGCATTCTGCCGTGGCGTCACGAGATCCTCCACGGGATGCTTGGTGCAGACCTGCTCGGGTTTCATACGCATGCGTACTTGCGACATTTCGTGGCGTCGTTGCTCCATGTGGATGGTCTGGAGGTGGATTTCGATCGTGTCCGTGTCGGGGAGCGCGAAGCGCGTCTCGGGACCTTCCCAATGGGTGTGGACGCGTCGGAGTTCGAGCGGATCGCACGTGAGCCGGACGTCCAGGCCGAAGCGGAGGCGATCCGGAGCGATGCCGGCGACCGCCGGATCCTGCTCGGCATCGACCGCCTCGACTACACGAAGGGCATACCGCGGCGGCTGCAGGCCATCAAGCGGTTGCTCGTCGACGATCCCGAGCTCGCCGACCGGATCAGGTACATCCAGGTCGCGGTGCCGTCGCGCGGCAAGATGGATTCGTACCAGAAGTTCAGGCGTCAGGTCGAAGAGTCGGTGGGCGAAATCAACGGTGCCCACGGCACCCTTCGCTCGACTCCCGTGCATTACATGCACCAAGCGGTTTCGCTCCGTCAACTGGTCGCCCTGTATTGCGCTGCTGACGTGATGCTCGTGACACCCCTGCGCGACGGCATGAATCTGGTGTCGAAGGAGTTCGTTGCCTCGCGGGTCGACAATGACGGCGTCCTTATCCTCAGCGAATTCGCCGGCGCGTCAGCCGAGCTCGATGGCGCGCTCGTTGTGAACCCCTACGACGTTGGCGCAATTGCGGCCAACATCCGGCGTGCACTGGCGATGGCACCAAGCGAACGCCACGCCCGCATGAAAGGGCTCCGGCAGCGCGTCGTCGAACACGACCTCGGCAACTGGGCAAAGACGTTTCTCGACGATCTGGCCCTCGCGGGATCGGCCGAACCTGCTTTTCCCGCCAGTGCCCCAGAGGCTGCACTGCTGACGTCATTGCTCGCAGCGGCGCGCGGGGCGGCAGACGTCCGCCTCCTGCTCGATTACGATGGGACCCTGGTGCCCATCGCACGGTCACCGGGGCTTGCCGCGCCGGATGCAGAGCTCCTGGCGTTATTGCGTGCGCTCGCCGCACTGCCGCAGACGCACGTCGAGATCGTGAGCGGCCGCCCGCGTGAGATTCTCGAGGCCTGGTTCGACGATCTGCCGATCGCGCTCTGGGCTGAGCACGGATTCTGGTACCGCCGCGCCCCCGGCGAGGCCTGGGAGGCAGCCGCGGTCCTGCGCCCCGAATGGCTCAAGCGTGTCCTGCCGATTTTGGAGCAGTTCACCGCCTCCACACCTGGCGCCCAGATCGAGATCAAGAGTGCGTCGGTGGCGTGGCATTACCGCGGCGCTCGACGCGAGTTCGGCGCGCGCCAGGCGCACGAACTGCGCATGCTGCTGGGGGACGCGCTCAGCAATCAGCCGCTCGAGGTGCTGGAAGGCAAGAAGGTGATCGAAATCCGGCTGCGCGGAGTGAGCAAGGCACGTGTGATCTACGAGATGGAGACCCACGCGCTGGCGAACGCGATGGTGATCGCAATCGGCGACGACCGCACAGACGAAGAGCTCTTCCGGGCGCTGCCGGCTTCGAGTATCACTATCGCCGTAGGTGCGCGGCCGACCCGAGCGAAGTTCCGGGTGGACGACCACCGCGCTGTCCGTCAGCTCCTGCGCGCGCTCGTCGGGGACTCCGACGATACGCCCCTGCTGCCCGGTCAGTCGGCACTCGGCGAGGTGTCGGCCTGAGGAACGCGGGTAGGTCGCAATGAGCATCCCTCTCGAAGACTACGCGCTGATCGGAGACTGTGAGACGGCGGCGCTCGTGGCCCGCGCGGGGTCGATCGACTGGCTCTGCTGGCCAAGGTTCGATTCCGGGGCGTGCTTTGCCGCGCTGCTCGGCACGCCCGAGCATGGCCGATGGCTGATCGAGGCCGCAGACACGGCACTGCGCGTTGAGCGCTCGTACCGCAAGGACACCCTGATCCTCGAGACGCGAGTGGAAACCACGGCTGGCAGCGTCACGGTCATCGACTTCATGCCGCCCCGCGGCCGCAACTCTGACATCGTCCGACTCGTGCGCGGTGACCGCGGTCGCGTACGAATGCGGACCGAACTGATTCTCCGGTTCGATTACGGCCGCACCGTGCCGTGGGTGAATCGACTTCGCGACGGCACGTTCAGAGCGATCGCGGGTCCGGACATGGTGACCCTTCACACGACGGTGCCGCTCCGTGGCAGAGAGCTGACAACGGTCGGAGAATTCGAAGTGGCGGCCGGTACAACGGTGCCGTTCGTCCTGACGCATGGGTCGTCGCATCTCCCGCCGCCGGACGCGATCGATCCGCAATCCTCTCTGGAACACACGGAGACGTTCTGGCGGGACTGGGTAGCCAAGAATCGGTCCCCCGGTGCCTGGTCGGACGCCGTCACCCGCTCCCTCATCGTCCTGAAGGCGCTCACCTACGCACCGACCGGCGGCATTGTGGCGGCGCCAACGACCTCAGTGCCCGAGCAGCTTGGAGGCACCAGAAACTGGGACTATCGCTTCTGCTGGCTGAGAGACGCGACGCTGACGCTGCTGGCGTTGATGAATTCGGGCTACTACGGCGAGGCCGGGGCGTGGCGCGACTGGCTGCTGCGGGCGGCGGCGGGCGCGCCGTCGCAGCTTCAAATCATGTATGGGCTCGCGGGTGAGCGGCGTCTGACTGAGTACGAGGTGCCCTGGCTCCCTGGCTATGAGGCCTCACGGCCCGTGCGCATCGGCAATGCCGCACACGGTCAGCTGCAACTCGATGTATTCGGCGAGGTGATGGATGCACTTCATCAGGGCCGTCGTGGCGGTCTCGATTCGCGCGACGAGGACTGGGCGTTTCAGTGCGCGATGCTCGGGCATCTCGCGACGGTATGGAACCAGCCCGACGAAGGTATCTGGGAAATTCGAGGACCAGCGCGACAGTTTACGCACTCAAAGGTCATGGCCTGGGTCGCGTTCGATCGGGGCATCCGGGCGATCGAGGTGTTTGGACTGGACGGGCCGGTCGACCACTGGCGCAGTGTGCGTCGCGCCATCCACGAGGACGTCTGCACACGCGGGTTTGATCCGGCCCTCGGCAGCTTCGTCCAGTCATACGACTCAAAAGAGCTCGACGCGAGCTTGCTGCTGTTGCCGACAGTCGGCTTCCTCCCGCCGACGGACCCGCGTGTGCGCGGCACGATCGAGGCGATCGAGCGTCGCCTGTTTGTCGATGGATTTCTGCTCCGCTACGACACGAACGCGAGCGACGACGGTCTCCCTGCAGGCGAGGGGGCGTTTCTGGCGTGCAGCTTCTGGCTCGCTGACGCCTATGTCCTCCTGAACCGCGTCGATGACGCCCGGCGGCTCTTCGAGCGACTACTCGGATTGCGGAACGACGTCGGCCTCCTGGCGGAAGAGTACGACACACACGCGCATCGCCTGGTCGGCAACTTTCCGCAGGCCTTCTCCCATATTGCGCTGGTGAACACGGCGCACAATCTGGCGCGTGCCAGCAAACCGGCGGAACAACGGTCCGCATCGTAGGGCTCCCGCCAGCGACCGGCAGGATCATGTTTCAGAATGCGCTTCGCCGGATCCCCAGCTTCTTCATCGTCGCGTGCAGCGTCGTGGGGCGGAGTCCGAGTATGTCTGCCGCGCCCCCGCTGCCACTGCTACGCCACCCGGCGGAACGCAGTGCGTCAGTAATCGCTGCGCGCTCAGCATCCGCCAACGTCCGCGAGCGCGGTTCGTCGTGATCGACGGCCTGCGCATTCAGCGGCAGCCGTCCAGCGGACGGTTGCCGTCAGCGGGCCGTTCCGGCCTGCCGCGTCAACTCGTGTTCGAGAGCGGCAAGGATCTCCGCGTATCGCTTGTCGTCACGCTGGAAACGCTCGTCGTATTGTGCCGGCGTCATCTTCTGAGTCTTCCAGTCGCCGTCGTACGAGATCTGGTTTGCGCCGTCGATGTAGGTCTGATCGAAAGCGGCGCCGCCTTCGCGTGTGCGCTTCAGTCCGTCAGCCTCCAGGTCCAGAACGAACAAGCGTCCCTTCCGCGTCGCGGAGCCCTGCAGATCGAGGTACACGTCCCTGTACTTGCGCTCGGCGAGCCGCTGCGCGGCGACATCGGGCTGAGGATGCACGGCGCTCACGACCAGCAGCTGGGTGCCCGGGTAATACAGGGCAGCGGCAAAGCGTCCTGTCTGCTGATCTTCAATCGCCGCCACGGCATCGAGCTTCAAGGTGTCGAGCAGTTTCGCGACCGCGGTAGCTTTCAACGACGATTGCGACTCCTGGCTGCGCACAGCGGCCGTCAGACTGGCGACGAACACCAGCAGCGGCACGAGTGCAACACTCACAAGAGTCAGGACCCGTAGACTCATATAGCCTCCGCGCGATCGCTGGTGCTTCAT
>JACDCA010000560.1 GCA_013694635.1 Acidobacteriota bacterium
TTCTTGAACGTCGGCGCGGCGGCCTGGTTCACGATGCGTCCGACATGCGTCGAGCCGGTGAAGGAGACGGCCCTCACCACCTCGTTCGTCGTCAGGGGCGTGCCGACCTCATCGCCGTCGCCGGTGATCATGTTCACCACGCCGCGAGGAATGCCGGCCTCTTCCAGAATCTTGACGAAGTTCACCGCCGACAGCGGCGTCTGGGAGGCGGGCTTGAACACCACGGTATTGCCGCACACCAGCGCGGGGACGATCTTCCACGACGGGATGGCCATCGGGAAGTTCCACGGCGTGATGATGGAGCAGACGCCGACCGGCTGCCGGACCGACATCGCGAACTTGTTCCGCAACTCCGAGGGAACGGTGTGGCCGAACATCCGGCGGCCTTCCCCCGCCATGTAGAAGGTCATGTCGATGGCCTCCTGCACGTCACCGCGGGTTTCGTTGAGCACCTTGCCCATCTCGCGCGTCATGTCGCGCGCGAACTCCTCCTTGCGCGCGGCGATCAGCTGTGCGGCGCGATAGAGCATTTCCGCGCGCACCGGCGCCGGCACGTGGCGCCAGGTCTCGTAAGCCCGCCGTGCCGCGTCGATCGCCGCCTCGACGTCGCTTCGATTGGAGTGCTGAAAGACGCCGATCAGGTCGTCGGTGTTGGCCGGATTGCGGTTTTCGAACGTCTCACCGGACGCTGAAGGTCTCCACTCCCCGTCGATGTAGTTGCCGTACGTAGTCACGGAGGCGGTGGTGGGCATAGCAGATTATAAGGGAGTCGTGGCCACCGAAGCGCCTCACGCGGGTGGCGCACGACGGGGCGCCCCGCTTCCACCCCAGCGCGCACACAACGCGCGCCGGGGACCCCGGCGGTTGGCGCGGAGCCCTCACCCGTGACAAGCGCTCTTGGGCGAGCACCAACTGGGGCTGTCGGGCGACAGGACCCGCCGCCGGCGCGTGTTACGTCCGGCTGACGCTGTACGCGGCGACGAAGTGGCGCAGATCTTCGGCCGCCTGCGCCGACAGGTCGACGAACTCGCACGCCACAGCGGTAGATCACGACGGCGTTCCGCAGCGCGCCGACCTGGCAGTAGGCCACCCGCCCCTTGACGATCACCGAGCGGTTTTCAAGCGTGAGCCTGAAGTCGTGGATCGAGTCGTTCAGGAGCGGCACGGATGTTTCCATCTGCGCGCCGGCGATGCTGAGGTCGAGAATCGACATCGGCTGGTACAGCGTGACCTCCCCGGTCACTTGCGGCGGGATCACGATGCGCGGGCTCGTTCGACTGTCCATCACGCACCTACTGTTCTCTGGCGGCCATCGCGTATGCGCTGACGGTGCTCTCGTGACCGTTCGGGCCGACGGCGGCGACGCCGAAGACGTGGTCGTCGATGTTCATGCCGGGCAGGACGAACTCGGTGACGCTCCCGACCGACAGTTCGTGCTCCCAGTCCGGCGCCCACGCCCTACGCCAGAAGATCCGGTAGCCCGCGGCCCCATCCGCAGCCGTCCAGCGGAGGCGCGCGTCGTACCCGGATGGCTGGCGCCCCAGCATGTTACTGCCAACCGCGGGCGGCGGGGGGGCCAACGCCAGGGTGGCCATCGCCGCGGCGTTGGCACGGGCATTCTGCGCGAGGTACGGGAACGAGACCCCGTCGATCGTATCGTTCGCGTTGTGCTGCATCTGGTAGTTTTCGCGCGACTCGCGGAAGCAGATGGCCGCGAATCCTTCCGCGTTGAACGCACTGTGGTCGCCACCCCTGCCGAACCTGTCACGCCGCGCCATCAGACGGATCTGGTGCGACGGCAGGTATCGCTCGGCAAATCGCTTCGTGAACTGCGCCAGTGCCCGCGAGGGTGAGTCCTCCGGCCCCTCGGAATACAAACGCACCGTCGCCCCATCGACGATGCCGTTGCCTCCCCGGCTGTTGCCGACGATGTCATTGTTGAACAGCGCCTGAATGGGGACCTTCTCTTCCTTCATGCGCTTCGCGTGCGCACGGGCACCGATCAGACCATACTCCTCGCCGGCCACGGCCATAAAGACGAGCGTCGCCTCGAACTCGATCCCGCTCTCCGCAAACACGCGGGCCAGCTCCATCGACAGCACCGTCCCGCTGCCGTCGTCATTGGCGCCCGGCGCCGGCGCGTTGTAATCAGGCGGCGGCCTCGGCGTCTGCCCCGCCTTCGCCAAGGCTTCGGCGGGCAAGCCCGCCCCCGTCGCCCCCGTCGCACCCCGCGCACTCCCCGCACCCGTCGCACCCCCCCGTCGGGGGCCAAGATTGAGCGAGTCGTAGTGACCGCTGACGTAAATGCGGCGTGCGGACTTGCCGGGCAGGACGGCAACGATATTCCGGAGCTCCACCTCGCGTGTGACGCGTCCGCCTGCGGGGATCGTATGCGTGTCAAAACTCACCTGGAGCCGAGGGCTGGACCGCTTGAACTCATCGTGGATCCATTGACGCGCAGCGCCAATGCCCCGCGTCGCGGACGTCGTGTCAGAGAATGTATTCCGCGTCTCGAAGCTCACGAGCTTGGCAAGGAGCTGCTGCATCCGCTCTTCTGAAACGGAGGCAACCAGTTTCTGCACGCGCGGATCGAGCCCGGATCGTGCAGCGGGCCCCTGCGCAAGCGTCGGGTGGGCCACCAACAGGGCCGCAACGACCAACCCCACGCGAATCAGGTTATCCATAGCGCTAGCGTGCTTTGACGTGTTCGAGGTAATCGCCTGAGGCGATCCGTTGCGCGCGACCGAGCGGCGCGTTGTAGAAGTACACCCAGGCTTCTTCCGTGTGCGCATCCGGCATCGTCACCTCCGCCCGGTCGCGCGAGTACAGGCTCTTGTCAGGATCCTCTGCCCGATACCCTTCGATGTCGTCGAGCGCGGCGATGACAGTCTCCGGCTCCGTCATCTCGTACAGCTCGCCCCAGACGCGCCCCTCCGGGGCGGGGATGGCGGCGGGATAGATACCGAGGTCGAACAGCGCGGCCCGGATGGAGCCACGGCCGCGGTACGAGAGTTTGGTGTCGATCCCGGCGCGGCGCCGCCGGTCGAAGCCGGCCATGAGCGTGCCGTAAAAGAAAACGAATTGGGTCACGAGACGCGACGAAGCGTACAACGTCGGGCGGGCAAAAAGAAAGGCC
>JACDCA010000575.1 GCA_013694635.1 Acidobacteriota bacterium
GCGACGGCGCGCGGAAGCCGGTGCTGAAGGAGCCGCGGGCGACGAACCGGGGGTCCGGCTGCACGCGCACCGTCACCTTGCCATCAACGGTGTTGCCGAAATCGGAATAGTGTTCCGTTCGCGCCGCGACTCCGAGGCGCAGCCAGGCGAGCACGTCTCCTTCGACGTCCACGTATCCCGCCACGCTGCTCCGCGACTCGTCGACTTCATTGGCCGGACGGAACCCAGGGAAGACCTGCGCGCCGGGTGGCGCGAGTCTGCCGGCGCGATCTGGCACACCGCCCCCGATGTAAGAATCTGGTTCCCCGGCCGTGATCTCGTACTGTTCGCGCCTGATTTCGGTGCCGAACGCGACGTTGAGTGGACCGCTCATCGCCCCCACCCTGAAGGCGCGGCCGATGTCCGCGTTGGCGACGATCTGGCCCAGGGCCAGCGTGCCGGCGTCGAACACCGTCTTGTTCGGCGGGGCCGCCGGACCGAGCGAGACGTTGAGCGAGTTGCCGATCGTGAAGTCGAAGCTGTTGTGGCCGTACTCGCCGCTGAAGTCCCACGTCCAGCCGCTCAACGCGCCGCGCACGCCGGCCGTCGCCGACACGTCCAGCACCGTCGGCTGGATCTCAGGAAGGAAGCCGAGCGGATAGATCTGCGGCCAGTTCCGGACGTCATTGCCGCGGCGATAGAACCCTGCACTGTTCGCTTCACGGCGGCTGAGGCCGCCGAAGGCGTAGAAGAATCGCGTCTGCTGCGCGTTCAGCGGGACGCTGGCGTTGACGAGGCTCATGAAATCGCGCGTGTCCGGATCTCCCCAGCGGTGATTCGGCTGGGCCACGGCGTTGTTGCCGGCGTCCCCTGCGACGATCTGGTCGCGCGGATCGAACGACGCGCGGTTCGTCCGGTTCCGATGGCGGTATTCCGCCGAGACCATCAACGTGCCCTTCCCGATCGGCAGACCCCACGATCCGCCGAGGTCGAACAGCTCGCCGTCGGAGAAACTGATGTCGTCCCCCTCCGAGCACACGAGGGGGGCCGGCGCGCATTCATTGGCAACGAAGCTTCCCTTGGAGAGTCCGAACTTCGTCGTCAAGGTCGGGCGGAACTCACCCGCCTTGAGAACGATGTTGATCACTCCGGCGATGGCGTCCGACCCGTACTGCGCCGCGGCACCTTCGCGCAGCACTTCAATCCGTTCGATCGCCGAGATCGGGATGGCGTTGAGGTCCACGCCCGTGGATCCGCGGCCGATGCTGCCGTTGAGATGCACCAGCGCGCTTTGGTGGCGGCGCTTGCCGTTCACGAGCACGAGCACCTGGTCGGGCCCCAGACCGCGCAGGGTCGCCGGTCGCACGGTATCGGTACCATCGGTGATCGTCGGCCGCGGAAAGTTGAAGGAAGGCGCCAGCGACTGGATCACCTGCGCCGTCTCCGCGTACCCGCTCGAGGTGATTTGAGCCGAGGTGATGATGTCCACCGGCACTGCCTTTTCGGCTTCGGCTCCGGGCGACCTGGAGCCCACCGTCACCTGCTCTTCGAAGCCCAGGCTGATGGCGACGTTGAACGTCGTCGAGGCATTGGGCGTCAGCTCCACGTCGTAAGTCTTCGCCGGGAGGCCGAGCGCTTCGACCCTGATCTGGACTCTTCCCGCGCGGGCGAAGGCCGGCGGGACCTCGAGCGTGTAGCGCCCCTCGTTATCCGTCGTCGCTTTCAGGTCGGAGCCGACGAGCGAGACCGTAGCGTTCGGCACCGACATGCCGTCTGCGCGGGTCGTAACCACGCCTGAGAGGGTGCCCGGCGCCTGCGCGCCGAGTGGTGGACACAGAAGCAGGATCAGTCCGATGATCCAGGTCGCGGTTCGAGCAGCAGTCTGCATGGCTGAGGAGTCCTCCGGTAAGAGATCGTCCTCGATACTATCGCGGGTTGACCCCTCAGGGCCAGCGAGCGTGTCCTCTGTGTCTCCGTGGTGAAATTCGCTGCGAACGGCCTGGGGTCCGGCTTGTGGTTCAGTTCACCGGCTGGTGCCGGTGTGCGAGGTCGGCCTCAAATACCGACCGGAGTTCGCGTTGCGACCGGTCGTTACGCGTCGTCCGCGGACGATCACGCCACAGTGGCCCCGGGTGTGGCTGCCATCCGCACAGATGACGCACTACGCCGCTGAGGACGGTTGTATGCAGCAGCGTCGCAGGTCCCGTCAACATGTTCATGACGGAGAGCAGCCGGTGCCGCACATCCGAGTCCACCGTGGCAGTGGATACCACCGTGTCGAAATACTTCTGGAGCCACCGGTCGCGAGTGCGGAGCTGCCCGCCGGTGGTACTCGCCAGTCGAAGGTCTTCACTCGTCGCCAAATCCCACGCAGGCCGGATGGCGCGCACCATCTGCT
Source organism: Acidobacteriota bacterium (assembly GCA_013694635.1). Lineage (GTDB taxonomy): Bacteria > Acidobacteriota > Vicinamibacteria > Vicinamibacterales > 2-12-FULL-66-21 > JACDCA01. Next base: position 2,378 of record JACDCA010000575.1, read on the forward strand.
GCTGAACACGGCGGGCGAACCCCGGCTTCAGCGTGCCGCTGTCGCACCATTCTGCATCGAGTCGCGTCTTCAGCTCGATCGCTCCCAGGATCCCCGTTGTCATTCCCTGGCCATACACTGGATCGAAGCAGCACACCGAATCTCCGGCGGCGATCAGCCCCTCCGGCCAATTGTCGATCTCGTCGAACCGGCGCCACCGGTTCGCCGTGCGCCGGTGGCTGATGATCGACGAGAGGGGTGTCGCGTGCTGCAGGACGTCGGCTAGTATCGGACTGCGCAGTTCCTCCATGAACGTGTTGAAGCCGGCTTCGTCCGTCCGCGGAGCGGCAGGCCCGTATCCGAAGAGCGTCAGGTGCCAGCGATTGCCCTCGACCGGGACAGGATGCCTCCCTGCGGCGAGCCGGGTAACGCCGCCTGGACGTATGC
>JACDCA010000583.1 GCA_013694635.1 Acidobacteriota bacterium
GCCCGGCCGGCAAGTCCGACGGCTGTCTCGTGTCGCGCAATCACCCGATGCACGATTCGGTGCCGTACCTCATGAACCGCCTGTCCGGGGAGACCGACATCCTGCAGGAGTATTTCATTCCGCGCGACCGGTTCGTGGAATTCGTCGACGGCCTCCGGCGGATCACCCTGGCCAATCGCGCGAACCTCCTGAACGCGTCGGTGCGGGTCGTGCACCAGGAGGACAACTATCTGACCTACGCGCCGCGTGACATGTTCGCGGTGGTTCTGTACCTGAATCAGAAAACGGACGAGCGGGGCAATGCCCGGATGGTGCAGCTCACGCGCGACCTGATTGAGCTCACCCTGGCCAACGGCGGCCGATTCTTCCTCCCCTACCAGCTGCACTACACCGACGCGCAATTGCGGCGGGCGTATCCGGAGATCGATGCCTTCTTCCGTGCCAAACTGAAGTACGACCCCGGCCGTGTGCTGACCAACACGTTCTACAACAAATACGCGCCGCTGATCCTCGCGCAATAGTCGCTGTCATAATGCTGATGATGCGACACGGCGACCGCGCGTACGATGCTGAAGACTGAGCCTGCGGTTCCCCCGCGGCCACGCCCCGTTGAGGGCGGCACCGCGGGGGAGATTTTCACACCGGATCAGCTCGAAGCCCACGCCGCCAGGATCGCCGCGACGCACGACCTGACGCCGAACCCGAGGCGAGGCCGGCCGCTCCTGCCGCGCCTTCACGACAGTGCGGCCCGGCTTGAAGCGGCGTACCAGTTTCTCCTGACGACGGCGAAGAACGGCGCTGTCGCAGTCGGATCCGAAGACTGGCTGCGCGACAACTACCACGTCGTGCAGGACCAGGTACGCGAAATCCGTCAGCATCTGCCCCGGCGCTACTACCAGGAGCTGCCGAAGCTGGCCAGCGGGCCCTGCGCCGGCTATCCGCGCATTTACCTGCTCGCCCGTGAGCTCGTCACGCATACCGCGGGTCGTATCGACCTTGCTACGATCGTCGATTTCACGCGCGCGTACCAGCGGGCCTCGCAACTGTCGATCGGGGAAACCTGGGCGATCCCCCTGATGCTGCGGCTGGCACTCGTCGAGGAGCTGCGGCGGCTGGCCGACCGGGTCGTCGACGCGCGCCGGGGACGCGAGAAGGCCCGCCGCTGGCACGTGCAGCTGGCCGAGAAGGACTGGAACGATCGGCTGATGGCGCAGCTCCTCGAGGATGCAAGCGGACCAGACGGGCGCCTCTCCCCCGGATTCGTCGTCGAGTTTCTCCAATGGCTGCGCGATCAGCCACTTACCGCGGCCCCCGCCTGGCACGCGCTCCACCGCGCGCTCGAAGCACAGGAAGACTCGGCCGACGAAATGCTGCGGCTCGAGCATCAGCGCGAGGCGGCCGACCAACTGGCGATCGGCAACCTGATCACCACGATGCGCCTGGTCTCCGCCATCGACTGGACGCTGTTTTTCGAACGCGTCAACGTGGTCGAGGAGGCGCTCCGGAAAGATCCGTCCGGCGCGTACTCCCTCATGGAGTTCTCGACGCGCGACCGGTATCGCCACTCGGTCGAGCAGCTTGCCAAGCGCGCGCAACGCACCGAGACCTCTGTCGCGACGGCCGCCGTGAACCTCAGCCTGTCGGCGCTGCGGGAGGATCCCGAACACGACCGGCGTCACCACGTCGGCTACTACCTGATCTCGCGAGGACGATTTCAACTCGAGCGGACGATCGGCTATCGGCCGACGCTGCGCGAGCGGATCGGACGCTTCACCTTCAAGCATCCGGCCGTGATGTACCTCGGGCAGGTTGTCGCGGCCACGACCGCCGGCCTCGTCAGCGTCCTGCTCTACAGCGCCCGCCACGATGCCTCTCCGGCGCTGTTGTGGCTGGTCGCCCTGGTGGCGCTGGTGCCCATCAGCGAGCTGATGATCAGCGTCGTCAACCTGCTGGCCACGTCGGCGGTTCCACCGCGCCTGTTGCCGAAGATGGCGCTCCGGCAGGGGATCCCGGCCGAGTACCGGACGATTGCCGTGGTGCCCGCCATCATCGACTCGATCGCACGCGTCCGCGCCTTGATCGACGACCTCGAAGTGCGCTTCCTCGGCAACCGCGACGATCACCTCCACTTCGCGCTCCTCTCGGATTTCGCCGACGCGAACGAGGCGTCTCGAGAGGGAGACGACGAGCTGGTGGCACACGCGCGGGTGATGATCGATCAGTTGAACGAGCGGTACGGCGCCGGACGGTTTTTCTTCTTCCACAGGGAGCGCCGCTGGAACCCTGGCGAACGCCGCTGGATGGGATGGGAGCGGAAGCGCGGGAAGCTGGCGGAATTCAACCGGCTGCTCCGCGGCGCCAGCGATACGAGCTTCGTCGTGACGCATGGCGACACCTCCATGCTCCGGTCGGTGAGGTTCGTGATCACCCTCGACTCCGACACGCAGCTGCCGATGGAGGCGGCGCGACGTCTCGTCGGCACGCTTGCGCATCCCCTCAACCGGCCGCGCTTCGATCCCGGAAAGGGGCGCGTGACCGAGGGATACGGCGTGATCCAGCCGCGCATCGGCGTCAACCTCGTGAGCGCCAACCGCACCGCGTTCGCGAAGGTGTTCTCCGGGCACGTTGGGATCGATCCGTACACGACCGCCGTGTCAGACGTCTACCAGGATCTGTTTCACGAAGGCAGCTACGTCGGCAAGGGGATCTACGACGTGGACGCGTTCGAGGCGGCGCTCGCCGGCCGGATCCCGGAGAACACGCTGCTCAGCCATGACCTCTTCGAGGGGTTCTACGCGCGGACAGGGTTGGTCACCGACATTCACCTGGTGGATGACTACCCGGGGACCTATCTGGCCTACGCGGCACGGCAGCACCGCTGGGTGCGCGGCGACTGGCAGATCGCCCGATGGTTGTGGCGGACGGTGCCGGACGCAGCGGGCCGCCGTGTCCGCAATACCCTGCCGTCGATCTCGCGCTGGAAGATCCTCGACAACCTCCGGCGGAGCCTGTTGCCGCCGGCGCTGATCATCCTGCTCATCGCCGGATGGACGATCCTTCCGGGCTCCTCCGCATTCTGGACGGTCTTCGCCTTTCTGGTCCTGGCCTTCCCGGCCTACGTCCAGGTCGGGCGATCGCTGTCGAGCCGCATGCGCGGCGTCCCGCTCACCCAGCATTTCGCCGCCGAACGCGACAACATTCTGACGAGCGCCCGGCAGGCGTTTTTTTCGGTCGTGTTCCTGGCACACCAGGGTTGGCTCATGGCCGACGCGATCGGACGCACGATCTGGCGCTTGTACGTGACCAGACGTCCGATGCTGGAGTGGGTATCCGCGGAGCGATTTCGGGCGATACGGCCGTCGCCCGGGCAGCTCCTGCGCAGCATGTGGGCCGCTCCGGCGATTGCGGCCGGAGCGGCGATCACCGTGGGGCTCGTCGAGGCGACGCGGCTGCTGTTCATGCTGCCCTTGATCGCCCTCTGGGCACTCTCCCCCCTGATCGCCTATGTCACCGGGCGCCCCATTCCGCGCGAGCGTGAACGACTGGAGGAGGGTGACCGCGCGGAGCTTCGGAAGGTCGCGCGCCTGACCTGGCGCTACTTTGAAGAGCTGTTCGCGCCCGCAGATCACTGGCTGATCCCCGACAACTATCAGGAGGACCGCGAAGACGTCATCGCGCACCGCACCTCCCCGACCAACATCGGCCTCCAGCTGCTTTCGACGCTGGCGGCTCGTGATTTCGGCTACCTCAGTACCGCGGGCGTGGTCGACCGGCTCGAGCCGACGTTCGGCACGCTGCTCACCATGCACCGCTACCGCGGGCATTTCTATAACTGGTACGACACGCGGACCCTGGAGCCGCTCTCCCCCTCCTACATCTCAACGGTCGACAGCGGCAATTTCGCGGGATATCTCCTGACGCTGAAGGGAGGCCTCGATCGGCTCGTCGACGCCGAGCCGATCATCGACAGCCGTGCGCTGGCAGGCATCCAGGACGCCGTCGCCCTCTTCGCCGATTCGCTGGACGGCAGCACCAACCGCGTCGCGGCCCGCGCGATCGCGCAGGAACTGACGACGCTGCGCGCCCTGCTCGCGGGGCACCCCGACACGCTCGCCGGGTGGCGACGGCTCGTGGACACCGTCGGTGACCAGCTCGCGACGGTCGGCGTGCTCTTCCACGAAATAGAGGATGCGTCCGGCGATACCGGCATGGCCGAAGCGTCGGTGTGGATCGATCGCGCCGCCACCGACGTGGCGCAATGGCAGGCGGACCTGGATCGATTCGCGCCGTGGGCGCTGGCGCTCGAAACGGCGCCCCACGGGATCTCGGGGCCGATCGGAGTTCCGAGCCTGGTCAGACTCGTGGAATGGACCGCCAGCGCGTCGGCGGCCCTCGAGCACGTCGATGGCGCCGCTGCACTGCGGGCGGCGATCGACCGCTCGCACGCTCTCGCCGAGGAGCTCGTTGACCGCATCGTGCGGCTCGGCGGGCTGGCGGACGATCTGATCGAAGAAACCGAGTTCGGCTTCCTCTTCAACCGCGAGCGGCAACTGTTCTCGATCGGCTTCAGCGTCACTGACGGACGCCTGGATATGTCGCACTACGACACGATGGCCTCCGAAGCGAGGCTCGCGAGTTATCTCGCGATTGCGCTCGGCCAGGTGTCACACGAGCACTGGTTCAAGCTGGGGCGCTCCCTGACGCCGACCGGCACCGCGCGCGCGCTGTTGTCGTGGAGCGCCTCGATGTTCGAGTACTTCATGCCGCTGCTCGTCATGCGTGCCTACCCCGATACGCTGCTGGACGAGACCTATCGCGCCGTGCTGCAGCGCCAGATCGAGTACGCCGCCCAGCACAGGGTGCCGTGGGGCATTTCGGAGTCTGCGTACAACGCGCAGGACCTCGAATGGAACTACCAGTACCGCGCGTTTGGCGTCCCCGGCCTCGGCCTCAAGCGCGGCCTCGGGGACGATCTCGTCATCGCGCCGTATGCGAGCATGCTGGCGGCGCCGCTGGCCCCCGTCACGGTGCTCCGGAACCTGCAGCATCTCGCGCGCGAGGGGCTGGCCGGCCGGTACGGGTTCTACGAAGCCATCGATTACACGCCGGCCCGCGTGCCGGAGGGAGCCGGCCGCGGCGTCGTGCTACCCACGTTCATGGCGCATCACCAGGGCATGAGCCTGCTCGCGCTGGACAACGCACTGAACGACCTGCCGATGCAGCACCGCTTTCATGCCGATCCCCGCGTCCAGGCCGCAGATCTTCTGCTCCAGGAGCGGATCCCGCACCAGGTGCCGCTGAAGAATCCTCCGATCGAGGTCGCGGACCACGTGCCGTCCGCGCGCGTGCCGTCGGCACCGGCGGTGCGGCGCTACACGACGCCACACACGCTCAGCCCGAGACCGCACCTGCTCTCGAACGGCTCCTATGTGGTGATGGTGACGAATGCCGGGGGAGGGTACAGCCGTCGGCAGCAGACCGCGATGACGCGTTGGCGCGAGGACGTTACCGCCGACGGCTGGGGCAGCTTCTGCTACGTGCGCGACCTCGACTCCGGGGCGTACTGGTCCACAACCCATCAGCCGACCGGGCGCGAGGCCGACCAATACGAAGTGACGTTCGCTCCCGATCGCGCCGTCTTCAGGCGCGTGGACGGTGGGATCGAGACACGCACCGAAATCGTCGTCTCACCCGAAGACGACGCCGAGTTGCGGCGCGTGTCGGTGACGAATCACGGCGACAAGCCACGCCGCCTCGACCTGACGAGTTACGCGGAGGTCGTGCTCGCTCCGGGTGACGCCGACCTCTCGCATCCGGCATTCAGCAATCTCTTCGTCGAAACGCGAAGCGTCGGCGACCGCGACGCCCTGATGGCCGTCCGGCGGCCGCGCGCGGGGAAGGACCGGCGCTACCTCGTGCACGTTCTCAGCGGCCGCGGCCACGGCGGCGCGCCGACACAGCACGAGACCGACCGGCGCCGTTTCGTCGGCCGCGGCGGCACGCTGGACCGGCCCCTGGCGATGTCAGGGTCGGCTCCCCTCTCGAATACCACCGGCCCGGTGCTGGACCCCATCGTCAGTCTCCGGCTGGCGGTCCGCCTGCCACCTGGCGCCACCGCCCGCGTGGCATTCACGACCGGTTACGCGGAGAGCGAGGAAGCCGCGAGGCTGCTCATCGAGAAGTACTACGATCGCCGGGCTGTCGCGCGTGCCCTCGCACTCGCCAGCACGCACAGCCAGATCGAGCTCAGGCATCTCGGCCTGACCATCGATCACACGATGGCGTTTCAGCGGCTCGGCGGCCGGCTGATCTCCGGCGATGCCCGCCTCCGTGAAGTCGAAGCGATCCAGGAGAACCGCCGCGGACAGCAGGAGCTCTGGAAGCACGGGATTTCAGGAGACCTGCCGATCGTTGTCGTGCGGCTGACCGACGCCATGGGGCTTCCACTGGTAGCCGAGTTGCTGAAAGCGCACGAATATCTTCGGCTCAAAGGGCTGCCATTCGATCTCGTCGTCCTCAACGAGCACCCGGCGAGCTACCTCCAGAGCCTCCAGGACGAGCTCCAGCAGATGCTCGAGAGCGGCCCCGAACTACCCTGGATGGACAAGC
>JACDCA010000595.1 GCA_013694635.1 Acidobacteriota bacterium
AGGAAGGCCGAGAGCGACACGCGCGTCAGCTCGGTCCAGTCGCGGTCAGCGCCCTTCCAGATCCAGAAGATCTCCCCCGACATCATCGCGTCGGCGCGCTCGCGCGCGTCAGACGAGAAGAGGTCGAGCTCGTAGGCAATCGGCCCGTTCTCGCGGAGGTAGCAGACGACCGCTGCCCTGCGCAGCCGGCGCCGGAACAACCGCTGGAGGAATTCTCCCACTGGGATGCAGCCTACCATCGACACGCGAACTGAGTGGCACCTCTGCTAGAATGTTGCACCCTTTCACGACATCAACGACGCTTCTGCCGCGGGGCGGGAGCCACAGAATTGCAGGATCGATATGACCGGTTCCGCACGGCTTTCCACCGTCGCATGCGCCCTCGTCTGGACGTCGGCTGTTCTCCTCCGCGGCGTGGGCGTCGAGGCGCAATACGCGCCGAAGCCGGCTGCCGACGTGCCGACCTATACGCGGGATGTCGCCCCGATTCTCTACAAAAACTGCACGCAGTGTCATCGCCCGGGCGAGATCGCGCCGATGTCGCTGCTGACGTACGACGAAGTGCGGCCATGGGCCAAGTCGATCCGCGACGAAGTCAGCGACGGCACCATGCCTCCGTGGCACGCCGACGCGCCGCACGGTACGTTCTTGAACGATCGGAGCCTGACCGCACGCGAGAAGGACGTCATTGCCAAATGGGCGAATGGCGGCGCGCCCAAGGGTGACCCGAAAGACATGCCGCCGGTTCCGGCCTACTCGGATGGTTGGGCGCTCGGGAAGCCGGACGCGGTCTTCGAGATGGAGGAACCGTACAAGCTTCCGGCCGACGGCACGATCCAGTACGAGTACTTCTACATCCCCACGAATTTCACGGAACCGAAGTGGGTGAAGTCGATCGAGATTCGTCCCAGCAATCGCGAGGTCGTGCATCACGTCCTGGTGTATTACCGCGCCACGCCGGATCTCCAGAGAACGCCGGTCTTCCGTCCCAACGCCGCGCTCGCGAGAACGCCGCCTGAAGCGAAGGACAAGGAAGGCATTCACCTCAACAAGCCGCGCCTGCAGGGGCTGCCCCCGCGCAGGATGCTCGCGACCTACGCGCCCGGCACCTCGTATCAGGTTGCGCCGGAAGGGACCGCGTTCCGGCTCGAGCCTGGCGGCATCATCGAACTGCAGATGCACTACACGACGAAGGGTGAGACGGCCACCGACCGGACGACGGTCGGGTTCACCTTTGCGAAGGGTGAGGCGAAGGAAATACGCCCCGGACAGTTCTTCAACGGTTCGTTCACACTGCCTGCCGGCGAGGCGAACGTCGAAGTCCAGATGGATGCGGAGTTCCTGCAGGACGCCACGCTCTGGGGCATCTTCCCGCACACCCACCTGCGCGGTAAGAAGTGGGATTACAAACTGATCCTGCCTGACGGCACGTCGAAAACGATCCTGTCCGTGCCGAAGTACGACTTCAACTGGCAGACGTACTACATGTTCAAGGAGCCCCTGCAGGTGCCGAAGGGGGCCAAGATCGTCTCGACCGCGTGGTACGACAACTCCGCTGGCAACAAGTCCAATCCCGATCCCAAGGTGGACGTGAAGTGGGGCGACCAGACATGGGAAGAGATGCAGTACACCGGCGTACTCTTCACGCCGTCACAAGCGCCGACGCCGATCGTTAAACAGTAGCCATGAAAAACCACATCTCGATCGCGTCGGTCATGATCCTCGGCGCTGCGATCATCACCGCGAGCACACCCACCGAACAGTACGCCGCGAAGGCGTCCAGGGACGTGCCCACCTTCACGAAGGACGTCGCGCCGATCCTGTACAAGAACTGCGCGACGTGTCATCGGCCGGGCGAAATCGCGCCGATGTCGCTGCTCACCTACGCCGAGGCGCGGCCGTGGGCGAAATCGATCCGCGACGAGGTGGCGGAGGCGACGATGCCACCGTGGCATGCTGACCCGAAACACGGCAAGTTCACGAACGATCGCAGCCTCGCCGCCGCTGACAAGG
>JACDCA010000622.1 GCA_013694635.1 Acidobacteriota bacterium
TGAACGCCTCGACCATCTTGACTTCGAGGCGCCGGTTGACTTCGTCTTCCTCCCAGAAATAGCCGTGCCGGTCCTGGACCCACTCGAAGTACGAGGTGGTGACGCCGCCGGCGTTCGCGAGGATGTCGGGGATGACGAAGACGCCGCGCTCGTGGAGCAGCTTGTGCGCGTCGGGGGTCGTCGGGCCGTTCGCCCCTTCGGCGATGATCTTCGCCTTGATGTTCGGGGCGTTCTCCATCGTGATCTGGTTCTCGAGCGCTGCCGGCACGAGGATGTCGACGTCGAGCCCGAACAGCTGCTCGTTCTCTATCGGTTCTCCGAACGGAAAACCGTCGACTGACTTGTGCTGCTTGACGTAGTCGATCAGCTTGGAAATCGGGAGGCCGTCGGCATCGTACACGCCCCCTTTCCAGTCAGTGACTGCGACGATCTTCGCGCCCATCTTCGAGAGGAGGTCTGCCGAGACCGAGCCGACGTTACCGAAGCCCTGCACCGCAACGGTGGCCCCCTTGATCTCGAGTCTCAGGTACTTTGCCGCTTCGCGCGTCGTGATCATCACGCCACGCCCCGTCGCCTCGCGGCGTCCGAGCGAGCCACCCATCTCGATCGGCTTCCCCGTGACGACGGCCGTCGCGGTATAGCCGACGTGCATGCTGTAGGTGTCCATCACCCAGGCCATGACCTGGTCGTTGGTGTTCACGTCCGGCGCCGGCACGTCCTTGTCGGGACCGATCGCGTCGATGATCTCCGCGATGTAGCGACGGGTCAACGCCTCGAGCTCCCGCCGTGACATCCGGGTCGGATCGCAGATGACGCCGCCCTTGCCTCCGCCAAACGGCACGTGCGCGACGGCGCACTTCCACGTCATCCACGCCGCGAGCGCCGTGACTTCATCAAGCGAGACGTCGGGGTGATATCGGATGCCCCCTTTTGCCGGACCGAGCGTGATGTTGTACTGGACGCGGTAGCCAGTGAAGACTTCGATCTCGCCGTTGTCCATCTGCACGGGACACGAGACGGTGATCTGCCGCTTCGGATGGGTCAGGATCTTCCAGATGCCCGGTTCGAGACCGAGCAGGCGCGCGGCGCCGTCGAACTCCTGGAGCATCGCGTTGAAAATACTGCCGCCCGCTGCCATGTGACTCCTATATAGAGACGATGGAGAACCGTATTCGATAAGTGCAGAACCATCGAACAGGATGGCTCAGGATCAGCAAACAGACCAAGCTACTGTGACAGAATGCGCCAAGTCAAGCCGCCGGAAGCCACACGCCACGGAGCAACACTGAACAACACGGAAAAACAGAAAGGGGCTTGCGGTCATGAAGAAGGCACATATCGCCATCGCTCTTGCCTTCGGCGGTCTTGTCTCAGTCGTCGCGCAGCAGCGCGACGCTCCTGCCGACCTCATCCTCCTCAACGGCCGTGTCTACACCGTGGACGCGGCGAAGCCGTGGGCGGAAGCCGTGGCGGTTCGGGGCTCGCGCATCGTGGCTGTCGGAAGCAATGTCGACGTGCGGGCGCAGGCGGGCGGCGGCACGCGCACGATCGATCTGAAAGGCGCGTTCGTCACCGCTGGGTTCAACGATGCGCACGTGCACATCGACAGCACCGGGGCGCTGCTGGTCGGCGTCAACCTCCTCGACGTCCACGAGCCGAAAGCGTTCGCCGCCCGCATGCGCGAGGCAGCGGGACGTCTGCCTTCCGGCAGCTGGATCACGCGCGGGGACTGGGGCGCCTACGAACAATGGAACGCGGGGAGTGCCGGAGGGGGTGCTAAGGGTGCTGAAGGTGCTAAGGGGGGTGCGAAGGCGGAGCCGTTCACGCCCTCACGTGAACTGATCGATGCAGTGACGCCGGATCATCCGGTGTTCGTGAACCGGTTCGATCGCAGCATGTTCCTGGCGAACTCGCGGGCGCTCGAGCTGGCGAAGATCACCGAGGGCACACCGAATCCGCCGAACGGCGAGATCGTGAAGGATGCTGCCGGGCGCCCCACCGGAATTCTAAGAGGAACGGCCGCCGACCTCGTCCGGCGCGTGATTCCCCCAGTGCCGTTCGAGCAGCGCCTGGTCCAGGTCCGCGCGGTCCTTGAAGAAGCGCGCCGCGGGGGTGTGACGACGATGCAGGATTTGACGTCCGCGGAGCAGCTGCGGGCGTACCAGGAACTGCAGCGGCGCGGTGAGCTGACGTCACGCATCATGCTGCGGCCCACCCTGGATAACGTGACCCACACCCACGCACTTGGGATCTCCAGAGGGTTCGGCAACGAGTGGCTGCGCTTCGTCGGCTACAAGGCGTGGGTCGACGGGATCATGGGCAGCAGCGGCGCGATGTTCTTCGAGCCCTATACGCACGATCCGAAGAACAAGGGACTGCTGCGCGACATCATGCGGCCGGAGGGGCAGGACGGGGCGGCGATGTCGATGACGGCGTCGCAGCATTACACCGAGTTCCCGCCAGGGAACCTCGAGAAGCTTGTCGAGGCGACGATCGCCACCGGTCTCCCGCCGCACGTCCACGCCATCGGCGACAAGGGCAACCGGATCATCCTGGACGTCTACGAGAAACTTCTGTCGAAGCACAAGCTCACCGACCGTGACCATCGCTGGCGGGTCATCCACGCGCAGGTCGTGCACGCGGACGACATTGCGCGGTTAGGCCGGCTGAAACTGGTCGCCGAGATCAATCCGTATCACGTGTCGGACGACATGCGCTGGATGGAGGAGCGCATCGGCCGCGACCGCTCGCAGGGGGCGTACGCCTTCCGCAAGCTGAAGGACGCCGGCGCCGTCCTCATCTTCGGCAGCGACAGCCCAGGCACCAATGCGGCGCGCTACTTCCTCAACCCTGTCTACGGCCTCTACGCCGCAGTTTCCCGCCAGACGCTCGCAGGGGAACCGAAGGCCGGTTGGTTCCCTGATCAGCGGCTGTCCATCGAGGAAGCAATCGAGGCGTATACAAAAGGACCCGCGTGGGCTTCCTTTGAAGAGGATGTCAAAGGCACGCTGGCGCCCGGCAAGTACGCCGATATCGTCGTGTTCGATACCAACCTCGTGGAGGCCGGGAAGTCCGAGCCATCGAAGCTGCTCAAAGCGAAGGTCCGCTACACGATCGTCGGGGGGAGAGTAGTTTGGGAGGCGGGGAAAGGGCCCTCCCCGAACCACGGCCTATAATTAGAACCATCTATGAAACTCGCCACGACCGAGACCGCGAAGCAGCGGTGGGAACGCGAGCAGCTCGAGCCGGCGCTGAAGAAGTCTCCCGAGCGGCCGGGGCCGTTCACGACCATCTCCGGGCGGCCGATCGATCGCTTGTACACCCCGGAGGACCTGCCCGACTTCGACTACGCGCGCGACCTCAATAACCCCGGCGAGTTCCCCTACACCCGCGGAATTCATCCGAGCGGCTACCGCAGCAAGCTGTGGACGATGAGGCAGTTTGCCGGGTTCGGGACGCCTGAAGAGACCAACGAACGCTACAAGACGCTGCTCAAAGCCGGCGGCACGGGCCTGAGTGTCGCGTTCGATCTGCCGACCCTCATGGGGCGTGATCCGGATCACGAGCTGTCGCTCGGTGAGGTCGGCAAGTGCGGCGTCAGCATCGTGTCGCTCGCCGACATGGAGAGGCTGTTCGACGGCATCTCGCTCGCCGGCATCACGACGTCGATGACGATCAATTCGCCGGCGCCGATGATCTTTGCGATGTACCTGGTGGTCGCCGAAAAGCAGGGGGCCGACTGGAAGACGCTGTCGGGCACGATCCAGAACGACATCCTCAAGGAATTCATCGCGCAGAAGGAGTACATCTACCCGCCGCGCGACTCGATGCGGTTGATCACCGACATTTTCGCGTTCTGCACCCGCGAGGTGCCGAAGTGGAACACGATTTCGGTCAGCGGCTACCACATCCGTGAGGCGGGCTCGACGTCGCTGCAGGAGCTCGCGTTCACGCTGCGCGACGGCATCGAGTACGTCCAGTACGGCATCGACGCCGGCTTGGACGTGGACACGTTCGCCCCGCAGATCTCCTTCTTCTTCAACTCGCACAGCGACTTCTTCGAGGAAATTGCGAAGTACCGCGCGGCAAGAAAGATCTGGGCCGAGGTCATGCGCGATCATTTCCACGCCAAGCTGGAGCGGTCGTGGAAGCTTCGATTCCATACGCAGACGGCGGGGGTTTCCCTGACCGCGCAGCAGCCGTACAACAACGTCGTCCGCACGGCGCTGCAGGCGCTTGCCGGCGTCCTGGGCGGAACCAACTCGCTGCACACCAATTCGCTGGACGAGGCGCTGGCGCTCCCGACCGCCGAAGCGGCGACGCTCGCGCTGCGGACGCAGCAGATCATCGCGGCGGAGAGCGGCGTCACGCACACAGTGGATCCGCTGGCGGGCTCCTACTTCGTCGAGCGCCTGACCCTCGACATGGAGCGCGGCGCGAAGGAGTACTTCGCGGTCATCGATCGCATGGGCGGCATGGTCGAGGCGATCGAGCAGGGCTATCCACAGAAGGAAATCGCGGAGGCCTCCTACCTGTTCCAGCAGGCGGTCGAAAAGCGCGAGAAGATCATCGTCGGCGTCAACGACTTCGTCCAGGAAGACGAGCCGCGGCATCCAATTCTCTACATCGACGAATCGACCTACGACAAGCAGCTGGGCCGGCTCGAGGAGCTGAGGAAAACGCGCGACAACGCGAAGGTCCAGCAAACGCTCGACGCACTGCGGACCGCCGCCCGCGGCCGCGACAATACTATGTACCCGCTGCTCGATTGCGTCCGTGCCTACGCCACCGTCGGCGAAATGTGCGACGCGCTTCGCGAGGTGTGGGGTGAATACGAAGAGGTACCGCTCATATAGCTCCCAGCTCCCAGCCTCCAGCTCCCAGCTGGAAGCCGGAAGCTGGAAGCTCGAAGCTTCCTGATGCGCAAAATCCGCGTCGTCATTGCCAAACCCGGCCTCGATGGTCACGATCGCGGCGCGAAGGTCATCGCGCGCGCGCTGCGTGATGCCGGCATGGAAGTCATCTACACGGGACTC
>JACDCA010000628.1 GCA_013694635.1 Acidobacteriota bacterium
GCCGGCGACGAAGCTCCGGCGAAGCCATTGCATCATGGCGTCAGTGGATGATCAGCCACAGAATCGTTATCGCGGCGAGAAACAGCCGATAGGCGGCAAAGACGTCCAGCCGGTGTCCGCCGAGAAACCGCAGAAAGTATTTGATCGTGAGGTAGCCGACGCCGGCCGACACGATCGTGCCGACCGCCATCGCCTGCCACGCGGCGGGCGGCATCGTCATGTGACGCAACTCGAGCGCTTCCTTGGCGGCCGCGGCGACCATCGCGGGGATCGCGAGCAGAAACGTGAACCTCGCAGCCGCATCGCGGCGGACGCCCAGGAACATGCCCATCGCGATGGTCGAACCGGACCGTGACATGCCCGGGATGAGCGCCGACGCCTGCGCGCAACCGATCAGGACCGCGTCCATCCAGCGCAGGTCGACTTCCGTGCGCCGGCGTTCGCCGATGCGTTCCGCGAACAGCATGGCCACGGCGCCGACGCTGAGGGCGGCGGCGGCCACCGCCGGAGAGCGGAGGACATTCTCAATGTAGTCGTTGAACGCAATCGCCACGATGACGACCGGTACGGTGCCGATCACGATCAGGCGCGCCATCCGTGCGGACGGCCCGGCATCGAACGACAGCGCCGACGGCAGCGAACCCACCATGGCGATGATCTCCGCGCGGAAAAATGCCACGATGGCCGCCAGCGTGCCGACGTGAAGGGCCACGTCGAAGGCGAGCGCGTATGCCGGTGGCATCTCCCACCCGAAAAACATGCGCGCCAGGATCAGGTGCGCCGAGCTCGAGACCGGCAGAAACTCCGTCAGCCCCTGGATCGCACCGAGCAGTATGGCGGCCGCAATGCTCACGAACGCCTGGAGGCCGGCGTCAGGAGGCGCGACGCCGGCCCGGCCGCGTCGCCGTCGGCGCAGCCGCGGGTTGTCCCTTCAGCGGCTTGCGCCCCTGAAACATGATCGCGAGCGACGCCGCAATGAAGACCGTCGAATACGTGCCGCTGATGATCCCGACCAGCATGGTGAAGGCAAAGCCTTTGAGCACTTCCCCGCCAAAGAGGTACAGGGCGATCACGCTCAAGAGGGTCGTGCCGGCGGTGATGACCGTCCGTGAGAGCGTCTGGTTCACGGCGGTATTCACGATCGTCGTCAGATTGTCGCGCCGCATGGAGCGCATGTTCTCGCGAACGCGGTCGAACACGACGATGGTGTCGTTCACCGAGTAGCCGGTGATCGTAAGCAGCCCGGCGACGACGTTCAGTGTGATGTCGTAGCGGAAGACGGCAAGGAACGCGAGACAGATGAGCAGATCGTGCAGCGTCGCAACCACGGCGCCGACCGCGAAACTGAACTGGAAGCGCAACGCGATATACGCGAGGATCCCCGCCATCGCCAGCACCGTCGCCAGCAGCCCCTGCTTGCGCAGCTGCTCCCCGACGACCGGACCGACGATTTCAGTGCCGATCACCTTGAACGTTCCGAGGTTCGCCTGCTGGAGCGTCGTCACGACCTTGTCGGCTTCGCGGCTCAGATCCGCGCCGATCTCCGAACCGGTGCGCTTGACGCGGATCAGGATCTCGTTGTTTGCCCGCGGGCCATATTCCAGCACCACCGCATCCCCGCCGAACAGATTCCTGATCGCGGGAATGTTCGGCGTCTGGTCGAACTTGACGATGACGATGGAGCCGCCCTCGAAGTCGACTCCCTTCTGCAGCCCGCGGGTGGCAATCAGATATGCGCCGGCGAGAATGACCACGAGCGACAGCGCGATGGCATGCCACCGCCAGCGGACGAAGTCGTAATTCGGATTGGTAAAGATCTTCATGGCCTGCCTAGATGCTGAGCGGTCGGGCGCTGGCCTGCGCGGTCGCCGGGCGGCGCGACAACACCAGTTCGAACAGCGTGCGTGAAACGAAAATCGACGTGAACAGGTTGGTGAGCAGTCCGATGGTCAGCGTCGTGGCGAAACCGCGGATCGGCCCGGTGCCGAACTGGAAAAGAAATGCGGCAGCAATGAGCGATGTGACGTGAGTGTCGAGGAGCGTGAGAAAGACGCGTTCGAAGGCTTCCTTGACGGCGGCGCGCGGGCCTTTCTGAGCCCGGAGGTTTTCCTTGATGCGCTCGAAGATGAGCACATTCGAGTCGACGCCCATGCCCATCGTCAGAATGAAGCCGGCGATTCCGGGCAGCGTCATGGCCGCGCCGAAATACGCCATCAAGCCGATCAGGATGATCAGGTTGGCGGACATCGCGATGATCGCGTTGACTCCCGTCAGCTTGTAATAGAACAGCATGAAGATGACCACGAGCGCGAGCCCGCCGAGCGACGCCAGCACACCGGCCCGGACCGAGTCGGCGCCAAGCGTCGGCCCGATCACCCGCTCTTCGAGATAACTCATCTGCGCGGGCAGCGCGCCCGAGCGGAGGACGAGCGACAGATCGTTGACTTCTTCAGTCGTGAAACTGCCGTAAATGCGGCCGTCGTCGGTGATCCGCCCCTCGACCCGCGGGGCGGAGAACACACGGTTATCGAGGATGATCGCAAGCGTCCGCCCGATGTTCTCGCCCGTCACCCTGCCGAACTTGCGAGCCCCTTCGGCGGTCAGCGTGAAGCGCACCGCCGGCCGGTTGTTTTCATCGATTGTCGGGTTGGCGCCGCGCAGATCCCTCCCCGTGACGGCTGCGATCTTCTTCACGAGGTAATGCACCGTGCCGTCACCGTCACCGGCCGGGCCGGTTACGACATCCATGTCCTGCGGCAGCTGCCCGGCGTGCGCCTGCAGCAGCGCTTCCCGCGTTGGCGCCGGACCGGATTCGACCAGCTTCAGCTCCAGCAGCGCGGTGCTCTGAATGATCTCCTTCGCGCGGGCGACATCCGTCACGCCCGGCATCTGCACAAGGATCTGATCGTTCGACTGGCCGTAGGTGGAAATGTTCGGCTCGGTGACGCCCAGCTCGTTGACGCGGCGGTCGATCGTTTCACGCGCCTGGACCACCGTCTGGGCGCGCATGTCCGATTCGATGTTCGGCTTCATCGTGAACTCGTACGCCCCCCCGGCCCCGGCCGAGCGGTCGTACTGGGCGGCGGTATGTTCCTCGGCCAGGCGGCGGAACTCGGCGTCGCGATCCTGTGGAACCCCCTCGACCTTGAAGGATTTCTCCGACGTCAGCGCGAGCGACGACACATTCACACCTGCGGACTTCAGGGCCTCGCGCAGCTGCTCACTTGTCGTCGTGGTGTGGATCTTCAGCGCATCCCCGGTGTGGACGCGCATGACGAGATGGACGCCACCTTTCAGGTCGAGCCCGAGCTTCAACTGTTTCGCTTTGAGCCATCCGGGGGCGGGCAGGCTGTAGCGCTGGGCGAGGATCGGGTAGACCCCCAGCCCGAAGAAAATGACGAAGATGGCGACGATGGAGAGGAGCTTCCAGCGAAGGTTCTTGTGCATGGTGTCGAACTACCTGCCCGACTCGGCGACGACCGGATCCTGTCCCTGGTATCCGGCGACGGCCGCGCGGGAAATCTCAATGCGCACGCGGTCGGCAATCTCGACCTGCAACGTCTTGTCGGTGACGCGGGTCACCTTTCCATAGATGCCTCCGGTCGTGACGACCTTGTCGCCGACTTTGAGGTTCTCCTGAAACTCCTGAATTTTCTTCTGCCTGCGCTTCATCGGCAACAGGATCAGGAAGTAGAAGATGCCCAGTATCAGCGCAAACGGAATGAGCTGGGTGACCGCGGAGTTCATGTCAATGTTGAGGTCGACGCGAGAAGGTTTGATGGAACTCCAGGCGGAGTCGTTCAAACGTGCCGAACATAATAGCCTCCCTAATCCTCTTCATGGTGTCAAGGTAAAAGTAGAGGTTGTGGATGGTGTTGAGCGTCGCCGCGGTCATCTCCCCCGCTATATATAAATGACGCAGATACGCGCGCGAAAAATGGCG
>JACDCA010000643.1 GCA_013694635.1 Acidobacteriota bacterium
GCACAGCGGTGGCTCAGGGCTATCGTTTCTACAGTTATGGCGACGCGATGTTGATTCTTTAGCTATCAGCTATCAGCTATCAGCTATCAGCTATCAGCTGTCAGCTGTCAGCTATCAGTTATCAGACTGAGCCGGGATGACAGCTGACAGCTGATGGCTTGAAGCTGTAAGCTCCCCCCGTGCTTTTCAGTTATGACGAGTTCGATCTGTCGGGCGTACGCACCTACCCGTTGAACTCCCGCAAGAGCAAAGCAAACGTGTCGGACTTCGCGAAGCCGCACCTCCCCGGGGCACCGATCACGGCCTTCGTGGACTCGCTTCCGTCGATGCTCGCCGGCAGTGATTTCAAGTCCGTCGTTCTGGCGATCCGGACAGCCAGGCAGGCCGACGCCGGGGTCCTCTGGGGCATTGGCGCGCATGTCATCAAGACGGGACTCGCGCCGATCCTCATCGACCTGATGAACCGCGGATTCGTATCGGCGATCGCGATGAACGGCGCCGGTGTCATTCACGATTTCGAGCTGGCTCTGTCGGGCGCCACTTCCGAGGATGTCGACGAAGCGCTCGGTCCGGGACGGTTCGGGATGGCTGAAGAAACAGGCCGTCTCCTGAACGGCGTGATCCGCGACGGCGTGCGTGCCGGCAAGGGGATAGGCGGCGCAGTCAGCGAGTACCTGCACGGCGCGAATGCGCCGCACGTGTCGGTCAGCATCCTCGCGACCGCGGCGCACCTGCGGATCCCGGTCACGGTTCATGTCGCCATTGGCACCGACATCATTCACATGCACCCGGATGCCGATGGCGCCGCGCTTGGGGAAGGCAGTCTGCGTGATTTCAAGTACTTCGTGTCGAACGTCGCCCGCCTGAAGGGGGGCGTCTACTTGAACTGCGGGTCGGCCGTCGTGCTCCCGGAGGTCTTTCTGAAGGCGGTTGCCCTCGCGCGGAATACCGGCGCAAGCCTCGACGGGCTCACGACGGTCAACCTCGATTTCACCAGGCTGTATCGACCGCAGACCAACGTCGTGACCAGGCCGGTTGCCGGAATCGGGACGGGCTATTCGCTCGTCGGCCACCACGAAATCATGATTCCCCTCCTCGCGGCCGCCCTGATCGATACGCTATAATCCAAGGTTCCCGGCGGTGTAGCTCAGCTGGTTAGAGCATGCGGCTCATATCCGCAGGGTCCGGGGTTCAAGTCCCTGCACCGCCACCAATTTCTTCGCCGAAGTCTGAACATCGGTCATCTGGCCATCCAACGATTCGGGTCATGAAGGCCATTCGATATGACGCTGCCTGACATCGTCTGCCGGACGATTCGGCGGTATCGGCTGTTGCCCGACGGCAGCCGGGTCCTGTGCGCGCTGTCGGGCGGTGCAGACTCGGTGGCCCTGCTGCACATCCTGCTCGAACTCCAGGACCGCGGCGAGCTCCAGGTTGCCGGTGTGGCGCACTTCAACCACGGGCTGCGTGGAGCTGCTGCGGATGCCGACGAAGCGTTCTGCCGATCGCTCGCGTCGTCGCGCGGCGTCACCTTCGAAGCGGGTCACGGGAACGTGGCGGAACGCGCCCGGATTGAGAAACGTTCGATTGAAGACACCGCGCGTGCGGCGCGGTACGAGTTTCTCGAGGCAGCGTCGCATCGGGTCGGCGCGGACGCCATCGCGGTGGGCCACACGCTCGACGATCAGGCAGAGACGTTTCTCCTGCGCGTCATTCGAGGTGCGGGTACTCGGGGCCTCGGCGGTATCCGTCCGCGGGCAGGTAAGGTGATCCGCCCGTTGATCGACGTTCGACGCAAGGCAGTACGGGCGTATGCCGTTAACATGCAACTGGCGCATCGCGAGGATGCCACGAACGACGACGTGGGCATTCCGCGCAACCGCGTCCGCCACGAGCTCATCCCGTACCTCGAGCGCGATTTTTCGTCCGGTATCGTCGAGGTGCTGGCGCGCGAGGCGCTCAGCGCGCAGGAAGATGAGGACCGGTTGCACGCGGAAGCAATCGATTTGGCCGCCTCCGTCGTCTTAACAAGTGAGCCCTTCACCCTTGACGCCAGCGCGTTCAGGAGGCTGCATCCTGCGCTCGCTGCGCGTGTCGCACGGCTGGCGCTCGGGTACCTGTCAGGGAGTCGCTTCATCGGGTTCGACCATATCCGGCGGTTTGGGGAGTTCGTTCGCGAGGCTGCCGACGGAGCCGCCCTGAGCCTTCCCGGCCAGCAGGTCGTCCGCGCGGGGAACGAGATCATCCTGCGACCGGAGCCCCCGCGAACCGGCAGGGCCGCCAGGGTGTCTAATCAGATGGGTACAAGTGCTGGGAGCGGCGGTCTCCCGTCTACCGGGTGACAGATATTTTAACGGGGCTCAGCGGCAGCAGCGCGGAAGCGGCGGAATTGTCGCGAAGATTGGAAGGGGCCCGTCCGGAACGGGATCTGCTTCCATTGATGGTCAGTGACGATAACTGGATCGTCGGGGCGGTGCGGCACGGCGTCGCCGAAGGCTTGCCCGTTCCGGCCCCCTCGCATGGCGTGATATCCTTGAAAGCAAGGCGGTTAGGAGGCGAAGGTTGAATTCGACCCTCAAGAGTTTATTGTTCTGGATGGTCCTCGTCGTGGTCGGGGTCCTGATCTGGAACTTCTCCACGAACCTGCAGAACCGTGACGACGAAATCTCGTTCTCGCAGTTCCTGCAGGACGTCAAGTCCAAAAAGGTCGCCTCCGTCATTCTCGAAGGCAACGACATCTCCGGCAAGATGATCGGCGGCAACGGCAATGGCCAGGAGAAATTCCGTACCTACGCGCCACCCCAGTACGATGGGCTTGCCAACGAACTCGAAGCCAACGGTGTGCTCATAAATGCACGTCGCGAGACGGCGAGCCCGTGGGCCTCGCTCCTCTACGCCTGGGCGCCGATCCTCCTCATGATCGGCTTCTGGATCTTCATCATGCGGCAGATGCAGAGCGGCGGGAACAAGGCGATCTCCTTTGGCAAGAGCCGCGCGAAGCTGTCGTCCAGTTCGCAGAAGAAGGTGACGTTCAAGGACGTTTCCGGCGTCGATGAAGCGAAAGAAGAGCTGCAGGAAATCATCGAGTTCCTGAAGGAACCGCAGAAGTACCAGAAGCTCGGGGGCCGCATCCCGAAGGGCGTCCTGCTGATGGGCTCTCCCGGGACGGGTAAGACCCTGCTCGCGCGCGCGGTCGCCGGTGAAGCGAACGTCCCGTTCTTCTCGATCAGCGGCTCCGATTTCGTTGAGATGTTCGTCGGCGTTGGCGCCTCGCGCGTTCGGGACCTGTTCGAACAGGGCAAGAAGAACGCCCCCTGTATCGTGTTCATCGACGAGATCGACGCGGTCGGCCGTCACCGTGGCGCCGGCCTGGGCGGCGGCCATGACGAACGCGAGCAGACACTGAACCAGCTGCTCGTCGAGATGGACGGCTTCGAATCGAACGAAGGCGTCATCCTTGTCGCCGCGACGAACCGGCCCGACGTGCTCGATCCCGCGCTGCTGCGCCCCGGCCGTTTCGACCGCCGCATCGTCGTCAATCGTCCTGACGTGAAGGGGCGCGAGGGCATCCTCGCGGTCCACACGAAGAAGATTCCGCTGTCCGACGACGTGAACATTCACGTGCTCGCGCGAGGCACGTCCGGTTTCTCCGGCGCGGACCTGGCGAATCTCGTGAACGAAGCGGCGCTCAACGCGGCGCGCTACAACCAGAAGGTCGTGCGCATGCTCGACTTCGAGTTCGCGAAGGACAAGGTCCTGATGGGCTCGGAGCGTCGTTCGATGATCATCAACGACGAAGAGAAGAAGATCACGGCCGTGCACGAAGCCGGGCACGCGTTACTGGCCGTCCTGCTGCCGCATGCCGATCCAGTGCACAAGGTCACGATCATTCCGCGCGGCATGGCGCTGGGGCTGACGACGATGTTGCCGGTGGATGACAAGCACAACTACTCGAAGGATTATCTGAACGATCAGATCGCGATCCTCCTCGGCGGCCGTATCGCCGAAGAGGTGACGATGCAGGGCGGGATGACCACCGGCGCGGGCAACGATCTGGAGCGCTCGACCGAGCTCGCGCGCAAAATGGTCTGCGAGTGGGGCATGAGCCACGCCATGGGGCCGCTCACCTTCGGCAAGAAGGAAGAGCAGATCTTCCTTGGCCGCGAGATCGCGCAGCACCACGACTACAGCGAAGACACAGCGATCAACATCGACAAGGAAATCAGGCGGATCATCCAGGCCAATTACGACAAGGCCCGGACACTGCTCGATCAGCACAAGCCCGCTTTGCTGAAGATTGCGGCACAGCTGCTCGTGCGCGAAGTCCTGGACGCCGAGCAGGTCCGGAAGCTTGCGGCGGGTGAGGAGCTCGAGGAGTTCAAGCCTGTGGCCGCGCCGAGCAACACCGACGACGCCACGCGGAGGCCGGCAACCAAGGAGCGGCCTTCGATCGTTCCACCGCTGCCGCCGTTGAATAAGCCGCTGACCCAGGAGTGAAAGAGTCGGCAGTCGCGAGTCGATAGTCGATAGTCGGTAGTCGAAAGGGCCACGAAGCTACAATCTTCGTGGCCTTTTCCTTTTGATGACGCCGAGAAAACGCTACTCAGTCCCGCTGCCGGGCGGCCGATCGCTCGAGCTGGGCGAACGCACCCTGGTGATGGGGATCCTCAACATCACCCCGGATTCCTTTGCGGATGGTGGCGTCCACTACGACCTGGACCGCGCGGTCGCGGCGGGCATGCGGATGGTCGCCGACGGCGCAGACATTCTCGACATCGGCGGTGAATCGACGCGCCCCGGGGCGGACGAAGTCGGCGCGGAAGAAGAG
>JACDCA010000670.1 GCA_013694635.1 Acidobacteriota bacterium
TGGTCTCAATGTCAACGAGCCACTGCAGCGTGCCCTCGCCCCCTTCACTCTGAGCGCGCATTGTGCTCGGACCCTTCTCCAGCAGCCAGATCCCCTGCGTGCCGCCACTCCCGATGGCCAACACGACTCGTTGCTTCCTTGGTTTGTCCTTTTCAGGCTTGCACGGCCGAACTGGCACTCCCGATCGTCTGCGCTGAGATCGAAGGCCAAGAATCGCAAGGACCCCGACGACGATCGCGGCTATCCACGGCATTTGTCCCCTCCGATCAATCGTTGAAGTCGCCGCACGGCCAGACGGGGCACAGGTAGAAATCACCGTCATCGGCGCGAGACCGCCACTGCGCATCCTGTCCGTTGATGAGGATCGTGTACTTGTAACGCCCCTTCTCCACTGCGTCCTTGAGCTTTCCCTTCAGACGAATACCTGACCCTTCGGCCGACGGGATGTCCTCCTTGAGTTTCGAGCCGGTGTCGTTGAACGGATCGTAGCCCTGGCCCTGGCCGTTTTTCAGGAACGCACGCTTGATCTCGATCGTCTGCGGCTTGCCATCCTTCAAGGGGCAACTGCCCACGACGATCCACACCACCTGACTCTTTGCCTCGGTGCGCAACTCACCCGGCTGCTTCTCCTGAAGCGCACAGACGCCGTCAGCGTTGACCCCAATCGGCAGGACAATCCATTCCTTCTTGTCGAGGTGTGAAACCTTGATCTTGTGGCGGCAGGAGGATCCTACGGTCAGCATCGCGAGCACGGCGACGACGACGGACGCTGTCCTTCGCATTATTGGGCTCCGATCATGAGCGCGTGCACAGAGGGGATAAGAGCCCGGAGAATAGCCGGGTGTGTAATTTGCGTCAATCGGTAACTTCTCCCAGCCTTACCCGATCGACCACAAATCCCGGACGGGAACCAGACTGACGGCGGCCCGCTCCTGCGCCGGTTGCGGCGGCCTCCGGGATGGTCTATCGTCCCGATCACACCACCCCCGACCATGTGATGAGCACTGGAGCGCCGGACGCTCGACTGTCCAACTACCGTCTCGAACGCCTTCTGGGTTCAGGCGGCATGGGATCGGTCTATCTCGCGCGCGACCTGGCGCTCGACCGGGATGTCGCCATCAAGTTCATAGCGGCTGACCAGGCGGCCGACGTGTCAGCCCGCCATCGCCTCGTTCGCGAAGCCAGGGCCGCCGCCGCGCTCGACCATCCCAACATCTGCGGCGTGCACGAGGTCATCGTCGAGCCCGACGGCCGCGCCGCCATCGTCATGCAGTACGTCGAGGGTGAGACGCTGGCGGACGCACTGCGGCGCGGTCCGCTGGACGCCCGTCTGGCGATTTCGATCGCAGCGGATGTCGCAAAGGCACTGGTCGCTGCCCACCAGCGCGGCATCATCCATCGCGACATCAAACCGCAGAACATCATCGTTACGCCGGACAAGCAGGCGAAGATTCTCGACTTCGGCATCGCCAGGCAGCAGCAGATCGTTGCCGCCTCGCCGGAAGCGGAGACGATGGCAACGTTGACGTCACCGGGCGTCATCGTCGGCACTCCAGCGTACATGTCGCCGGAGCAGGCGCAGCAGATGCCGATCGACGGCCGCAGCGATCTCTTCTCGCTGGGTGCTGTGCTCTACGAGTGCCTCACTGGCAGGCGGCCGTTCAACGGTCGCTCGTCACTCGAGGTTCTCAGTGCGGTGCTGCACGAGGAGCCACCGGAGGCGTCGATCGTACAGCCGCAGCTTACCGGGCAGCACGACGAAGTGGTCCGACGCCTGCTTGCGAAGCACGCGGACGATCGCTTCAAGTCCGCCGACGAGTTGCTCGGGGCCCTGCGGGTGCTGTCGGAGACATCGCGACTGGAGCCCGGTCCGTTGCCGCGAACGGGTTCCCGCGCCTGGCCGTGGCTGCGGAAGAGCCGCTGGGCACGCGTGACCGTGGGTGGGGTCGCTGTCGCGGCCTCCATCGGCCTCTGGAGCTGGCGGTTGCCGGAAGGTGCACCGGACCCGGCGGCGGCGGACTGGTACCGCCGCGGCACCGACGCGATTCGGGACGGGGCCTACCATGGCGCGCGTCTGGCGCTGAACGAAGCGATCAAGGCGGCACCAGCGTATGCACCGCCCTACATCCGCCTGGCGGAAGCGGAGGCGGAGCTGGACGATCCCGAGAGTGCGCAGCGGGCGCTGCTCAAGGTCGATGAGCTGGTCCCGATCGAGGCGCGCCTGCCGGTCGAACATCGGCAGCGGTTCCGAGCCGTGCGCGCGATGCTCCTGCGCGACGTCGATCGGGCCGTTCGTGAATACGAGTTACTCGCGGTTGAGAGACCTCGCGATCCGGGAGTACTGCTCGACCTCGGGCGGGCACAGGACGCGGCGGGCCAGAGCACGGCAGCGCGAATCACCTACGAAAAGGCTCTGGAAATAGACCCGCAGTATGCCGCGGCGCATCTCAGACGCGGAATGATCCTGTCGCTCGAGGGACAGACCGACGAAGCCCTCGCGGAATTCGCGACAGCGGAGCGGTTATACCGCGCGGCATCCAACGTAGAAGGACAAGTTGAAGCGCTGATTCGTCGCGGCGCGACGCTGGCGACGCGCGTCGACGTCCAGAATGCGCGGATCGCCCTGGAGCGAGCCCGAGATCTTGCCGCCGACCTGCAGAGTCGCGCCCAGGAGATCCGGGCAAGGCTCGGCCTGAGCAGGCTGGTCACTGTCGAAGGACGCTACGAGGCGGCGGCGGAATCGATCCGAGTTGCCATCGACGACGCGTTGCGAGCGTCCCTCGAAACGGTCGCCGCCGAAGGCCTGGTGGACCTTTTCGGACCGATGGTGCTTGGTCCGCGCGCCGCAGACGTCGACGGCTACCTGCTGCGCGCGATTCAGCTGGCGGAGAAACGCGGCGCATTGAGAACGGCCGCACGCGCAAAGCTGCAGCGCGCCTCGATGATGGTGCAGAACGGCCGTCCTGCGGAGGCGCTCGATGTCGCCCGCGGGCCCCTCACGTACTTCCAGTCGAATCGCTACCGTTCGTATGAACTGTTTGCGCTCCAGATCATGGCGCGGGCGCATGAAGGGCTCGGCCAGTACTCCGAGGCTCGCGCGCTTGCCGAGCAGACGCTGCAGGCGGCAACCCGGGTGAAAGACGATTCTCAGATCGCACTCGCGCTCGAGAATCTTGCCGGACAGGCCAACGTGATGGGCATTCTGCCAGAAGCGCTGGAGTACCGCTCACGTGGGCTGGAGATCCACCGACGGCAGAACGATGTGGCGACGCTCGCGTTCGATCTCACCAACACGGCGGATTTGCTGATTCGCGTCGGGCGGCATGCCGACGCCGCAAGACTGCTCGGAGAAGTTGAAGCCGGCGCTGCGAAGGGAATCGATGCGTACAAGCAGCGGGGACGGCGAGCCGCCTTGCTGCGCGCTGTCAGTGCTACGATTCAGCATCGATTCAACGATGCGCGGGGAGTCCGGGAGCTTCTGCCGACGAAACCCGGCGAACAACCCGATTCCAACGCCCAGCTCGCAGCGCTGGTGCTTCAGTACGGAGACGCAGTCTCCGCTGCGCGCCGACCGGTGTCGCCAGCGGAATCTCCGCTCGCCGGCAGCATCGCCTCCGCGTTCGGGAAGGAACTGCGGTATTGGCAGCTGGCGGGCCGTCTCGCGCGGAGCGATGCACGGGGAGCGCTGCAGGGCGCGGAGGAGACGATGGCGAGCCAGGGAGCGACGCTGTCGTACGAATTCGAATGGCGGATTGGAGCGCTCGGCGCCGCGGCCGCGCGCGCGCTCAAGGATGTGGAGCGCGAGCGTGCGTTCAGGGAACGCGCGCAGGGCGGGCTGCAACGG
>JACDCA010000695.1 GCA_013694635.1 Acidobacteriota bacterium
GGGTGCTGAGGGTGCGGTAGACGTGGAAGCTATTCGTGACCTCATGTGGCGGGACGTGGGGCTGTTTCGCGAACGCGCATCACTTCACCGCGCGGTCGCGACAGTCGAGGGCATGTGGCGGGAGGTCGAGGCGCATATCGCGGCCGGCGGTGCGCTCGACGCGGAGGGCTGGCGCGCGGCGAATCTGGTGACCGTCGCGCGGTTGATCGCGCGCGCGGCCGAGCGGCGGGAGGAGAGCCGCGGGGCGCACTACCGCGACGATTACCCGCAACGCGACGATATACACTGGAAAAGACGGCTAACGGACGTCCGCTGATTGGCGATTGTCGATTGACGAATGGCGATTGACGGATTGTTGATCGGCGATTGCGGATTGATAACCGCAAGGCGATTGCGGATTACGAACCGCGACCCGCGAACTGGTAACTGATAAGTGGTGACTGTGAAATGGCGGACGTGAAAGAAGCTAGGTCGGGACAGAAGAAAGATGCATCCGTGACCGAGATCACGCCGCAGTCCGAGGACTTTTCGCGGTGGTATCTCGATGTTGTTCGACGCGCGGAGCTGGCGGACTACACCGAGGTCAAGGGCTGCATGGCAATCCGGCCGTATGGCTATGCGATCTGGGAGCTGATCCAGCAGGGGCTCGACCGCCGCTTCAAGGCCACCGGTCACGTGAACGCGTATTTTCCGCTGTTCATCCCCGCGAGCCTCCTGATGAAGGAGAAAGAACACGTTGCGGGATTCGCGCCGCAGGTCGCCTGGGTCACGCGCGGCGGCGACGAGGAGCTCGCAGAACCGCTGATCGTCCGTCCGACGTCGGAAGTCATCATCGGAACGCTCTACGCGAAGTGGATCCAGTCGTGGCGTGACCTTCCCGTCCTGATCAATCAATGGGCGAACGTCGTCCGCTGGGAGAAAGTGACGCGGCCGTTCCTGCGGACGACCGAGTTCCTCTGGCAGGAGGGGCACACAGCGCACGAGACCGAAGCCGAGGCGCAGGAGGAGACCCTGAAGATCCTCGCGCTCTACAAGGAGTTCGCCGAGACCGAGCTCGCGATGCCCGTGATCGACGGGCAGAAGAGCGAGAGCGAGAAGTTCGCCGGCGCGTCGCGCACCTACTCCATCGAGGCCTTGATGGGGGACGGCCGTGCGCTGCAGGCGGGGACGTCGCACAACCTCGGGCAGAACTTTGCGAAGGCGTTCGAGATCCAGTTCCAGGGCCGGGACAAGACTGTGCAGCACGTCTGGACGACCTCCTGGGGCGTCTCGACACGTCTGTTTGGCGCGGTGATCATGACGCACGGCGACGACAGCGGCTTGATCCTCCCGCCGCGGGTTGCGCCGTATCAGGTCGTGATCGTGCCGATTCCGCGCGGCAACTGGCAGGAGACGGTCCTGCCGAAAGCACGCGAGCTGCAGGCGCAGCTCGTGGCGGCCGGCGTCCGCGTGATGCTGGACGACCGTGACGCGTATACGCCGGGCTGGAAGTTCGCCGAGTGGGAGATGCGCGGTGTTCCGCTGCGCATGGAAATCGGCCCCAAGGACATCGAGAAAGGGCAGGTCATGGTCGCGCGGCGGGACACGCGCGAGAAATCCTCACTTCCGTTCGATGGCATCGGTGACACCGCGGTCAGGCTGCTGACTGAAATTCAGCAGGCGCTCTACCACCGGGCGCTCAAGTTCCGCGAGGACCACACGCAGCGCGTCACCTCTTACGAGGAGTTCAAGAGCGTCATGGAAGGGCGTCCGGGCTTCGTGCTAGCGGCGTGGTGCGGGCGCGAGGAATGCGAGGCGTCGATCAAGGCGGACACCCAGGCGACGGTCCGGAATATTCCGTTCGGATCGCAGCGGGTCACCCGCAGCTGCGTCAAGTGCGGCCGGGACGCTTCCGTCGAGGCGTGGTTCGCGAAATCGTATTGAGCGCCGCGGCGGCCTCCGGCCAGCGCGTCGCGATCCGCTTCATCGCGACGGCGGTCGGGGGGACTCGCTCGCGTCTCACGATCGCCTCGAAAGCCTGCGCCAACTGGTGCCGCCACCGGTCGTCTCCGCCGGCCCGCGAGAAAGCGACTGCGATCGGTTCGAGGCAGGACTCATCGCCGATCGCCTGCAACGCCGCGGTAAAGGACGACGGTAGAGGGACGTCCGCGACGGCCACCGTCTCCCGCAAGTCGTAAACCGCCACGCTGCTGCCTCGGAGGGCAAGGGCCTGGTGAACGGCTCCGCGGACCAGGCGCCATTCCTGCGCGCGCGCGTGGGGCGCACCGCTTTCTCTCATCCTGACCTCGTCCACGAGTTTTTGCAGCGAACCCAGCGGCGCTGACTCGCCGTGTACCTGAACCGCGCGGCGAAGCGAGGCGGGATCGTCGGGGATGCGCCCCTCGAGCGCATCCTGCCAGAGGGCGGTCGAGGCGGCATCGTTGCCTGATGCGCGACCGCTCGGTGGCGCGGGCCGCTGGTCGGCGTCGTTCTCGAGCGCCGCCGAGACCCGCGCTTGAACGTCCGCGGGCATTCCCTGCAGCCCGTCGAGCGCTGCCACTCGAACGCGCCTTTCCGCGTCCACGTCC
>JACDCA010000705.1 GCA_013694635.1 Acidobacteriota bacterium
GCCGCATCGTACATGACCGGCTCCACCGTGCAGGTCGACGGTGGTCTCATCCGGAGCATCGTCTGATGTCGCTGATGCGCAAGGCGCTGCTCGCGGGCTCCACCAACATGTGGCTGCGCGAGCGGGCAACCAAAGCCGCGTTCGTGCGGCGGTCCGTCTCCCGGTTCATGCCGGGCGAGACGATGGACGATGCGTTGAGGGCAGCGGGGGACCTGAAGACCGAGCGGATCACGACCATCCTGACGCGGCTTGGCGAGAACATCACGCGGATCGAAGAGGCGGAAGAAGTCACGCAGCACTACTTCGAAGTCCTCGACAAGGTGGCGGCGGCGGGTCTCGACGCGCATGTCTCGGTCAAGCCGACTCAGCTCGGGCTCGATCAGGATCTCGATCTGTGCAGGAAGAACCTCGATCGCCTCATCGAACGTACCGAGCAGCGCAACAACTTCCTCTGGATCGACATGGAGAGCTCTCACTATGTCGAGCCCACGCTGGACCTGTTCCGCTACGCGCGGGCGTGTACCCGCAGGGTCGGGATTGCGCTGCAGGCGTACCTGTATCGCACGGAGAAGGACGTCGAGTCACTCGTTGCGCTGGGGTGCGCGATCCGGATCGTGAAGGGGGCGTACCTCGAGCCCCCCGAGGTTGCGTATCCGAAGAAGTCCGATGTGGATGAGAACTTCTTCAAGCTGTGCACGCGGCTGATGCAGCCGGACGCTCTTGCCGCCGGATGTCTTCTGCACATTGCCACGCACGACATGCCGCTCGTCGAGCGGCTGGGCGCATGGATCGCGGAGCACAAGGTGCCGGCGTCCGCCTATGAGTACGCGATGCTCTACGGGATTCAGCGCGGGCATCAGCAACGCCTCGCCCGGGAAGGAAAGCGCCTGCGCGTGCTCATCAGCTACGGCGAGTACTGGTTCCCCTGGTACATGCGGCGGCTCGCGGAGCGTCCCGCGAATGTGTGGTTCGTCGTTAGAACGATGTTCGGTTAAAACGCGAAGCCCGACGAGAGATGCACGCGGGTGCCGCCGCCGTCGAAGCCGTGCGACACGTCCAGGTTCAGTTTGATCACCGACGCGATGAGGAAGAGTCCCGCGCCTGCTCCGCGACGCCATCGCACATCCGACAGGCTTTCACCGTAGTTCACGACCTTCGCCGCGTCACCGAATACCGTGGCGCCGAGTTTCGCGCCGCTGATGACCGACGTGATCGGGATCCGCAGTTCCGCGGACGTCGAGAGTGCCTTGTCGCCGTCGAACGCACCGGTCCGGTATCCGCGGAGTGACGAGCTCCCCCCGATCAGCAGGCGTTCGTAGATCGGCAGCGGCGCATCGGTCGTCTGGTAGAGCACGCGTCCGGCCAGCACCGGCTGCGCGAAGAGGCGCAGGTAGCCGCGCGCATCCGCGGTGTAGCGGTTGATCCGGTCGAGGCGATCGACGGTGAGCGCCGTCCAGCCGCCGAGCAGATACACCGCGTTTCCGGGGAAGGCGGGGTTGCCGCGCGTGTCGAGCGCGGCGTCGGCGCCGATCGTCCACACCTTGTCCCTCAGGTCCGCGAACCGGACGTCCGCGTGGCTCGCTTCGATGCCGGCGTGGAACACCTGCTTGAAGTTCCGCTCCGCGCGTCCGCGAAATTCGACGCGCCGATCGTCGATCTCGAAGCGCGGGTTCTCGCGCTGGTAGATGGCCGCGCTCGAGAACAGCCGCGTCACCGGCCCGCGCGTAAACGTCCGTTCGAGCTCGAGCGCGGCGCGCCGCGTGCCGCCCCACGTGAGCGGCACCGATAGCCGCTCGTCCAGGCCGAACAGGTCTTTCGTGCTGAAGCGTGCGCCGTAGGTGAGGCCGTAGCCGTCCGCGTAGGACAGGATCGGCAGGAACATGAGCCGCGTGGTGAACCAGCGCGACATCTTCTTCTCCGGAATGCCGGTCGTCGGCGAGGCCGTGACCGTCGCTTTCTCGTGGACGACGAGGACGATGGCGACGTCGGAGGGATCCGTCAGGGAGCGATAGCGCTTGCGGACCTCGACCGTCTCGAACCAGCCGCTGTCTTTCAGCCGCCGCGCGATGGCGTCCACGCCGTCGGCGGCGACCGTCGTCCCCACCGCGATACCGGCGATCTTCAGGACCTCGACGTCGGCGATCGCGGCATTCCCATGGACCCGTATTTCGCGGACGACTTCGGCGTCGAGGGGGACAGCCACCTTTTCCTGCGGAAAAAAGGTGGCTGTCCCCATTTCTGCATCGTCCACGAAGGGACCTGAAATGACTCTTTGGGCCATTTCCAAACCGCGGACAGCCACGTATTCGTCCGGGACAGGCTGAAAAAAGGTGGCTGTCCCCTTTATCCGGATCTTCGATTTCACGTCGGCTTCGCGGTAATCGGCGAAGGTGCGGTCGTAGTGCGCGTCGAAGGAGCCGCTGGCGAGCGAAATGCCCGCGCGGATGGTGATGTCGCGCGGCAGCCACACTCCCGCAAAGGGCTGGAACATCGTCATGGACGCACGCATGTCGTCCACTCGCACGAGCCAGGCGCCGGGCAGGAAGTCGAGCCACACGTTGTCGAACGTGTACTTGACGATCTGGTGCGTGGAGGGATCCACCCACAGGGTCACCAGCGCGGTCTTGTTCATCTTGCGCTCGATGTCCTGTTCGAGCTCACGTTCGCGGCGTCCGTCCGCCCTCTTCTTCTCCTTCTTCAACGTCCGCGGCGTCTTCTCATCGTCCGTCCCACCGAAGAGACGCGTCGGGTAGTACTCGATCTTCAGGACGTCCTGCCCCTCGAGCTTCTCGCGTCCGGCCAGGTAGTAGTTGCCCGGCTCGAACTTGAACTCCATGAAATACGCCTCCGACACGAAGCGTGGTTCGTCGCTGGGGACGACGCTGGCGGTAATCCCTCCGGAGCCGATCGAAATCTCTCTTTTCTTCTGTTCTTTTTGTTTCTCCTGCTCGTGCTTTTTCCGTCGTTCCTGACGAGAGCGCTCACGGCTGATCCAGTTCTTCTCGTAGGCGTCGCGCGCCTCTTCGCCGACGCCGACCCCTTCGAAGCGCACGGGACTGCGCACGTGCATGCCGTCACGCACGTACCACGTGTATTCGCGTCTGGTTCGATGCAGCCGCGTGCGCGCGGGACCGAGGATCTCGAACGTCTCGACCTCGTCCAGGATGTAGTCGTTGAGAACCTTCCGGTTCACGTCGCGCCTCGCCAGCGCCTTCTCCATGAAGGCATCGAGATCGGTCGACGGCGCCTTCGTTTCCGGATCTTGAGCGGACAGGGGGGTGCAGAGACAAAGCGCGAGAGCAGCGGCGCTCGCGGCTGAGGATCGCAGGAACACGTGACCTCCGGAGGTCTTCTCAGGGGCTGGCAGTAGTAGTTTACGGCGGGGATCCGCCAAGGTTCCCAATTTTGAACGAGCATATCCCTTCACTTGCCCTTGCCGAATCCGGCATGGTGGGGGCGGTAAGCGGTTTCCTCAGCCAGGCAGTGACATCAGGATTCATCCCGTCGTTCGTACCTGTGACAAGAGTGTGCTGCCCGCAGCCATCGCGTTGAAGGGCGATACAATTCGGAGATATCGGGTGGCCCGGAGATCCCTTGCTCGAATCGCTGTTCCGATTCTTCTTCGAATATCGGCCGGTCGTCTTTCGGCAGGGAGAGTTCCGACTCTCTCCAGGTCCCGGCGCCTACGTCGCGCTGGGTCTGGCGGCCTTCGCCGTCGTCCTTGCCGTTCTGAGCCACAGGCGAGCGCTGCGTAACACCCGTCCGGCGCCAGCAACGGGGTTCTCCCGCGCGGTCCCTTTGGGTCTGCTCTCGATCCGCATTGCGCTCATCGCGGTCCTCGCCTTCTGCCTGTTCCGTCCTGTTCTCATCGTCAAGGCCGCGGTGCCGCAGCAGAACTTCCTTGCGGTGCTCATCGACGATTCCCGCAGTATGCAGATTGCAGACTCGGACGAAGGGCAAACGCGCGGCGAGTATGCGAAGCAGCAGTTCGGCGACCGGACGACGGCGATGCTGAAGCGGCTCTCCGACAAGTTCGTCGTCCGCACCTTCCGCTTCTCATCGTCGGCCGCACGACTCGGCTCGCCGAATGAACTGACGTTCGGAGGCGTGGAGACGAAACTTGGCGCTGCGCTCGAGGGGGCGCGTCAGGAGCTCGCGGGGCTGCCCCTCGCCGGCATGGTGCTGGTCTCCGATGGCGCCGACACCACCGACGCGGCGCTCAGCGAAGCCGTTCTCTCACTGAAGGCAGCGGCGCTCCCCGTGTTCACGGTGGGCGTCGGCCAGGATCGTCTGACGCGCGACATCCAGATCGACCGCGTGTCGACGCCCCGGCAGGCATTGAAGGGGACGTCGCTGCTCATCGACGCGGTCATCAAGCAGACAGGCTACGCCGGCGAGACGGTCACGCTGGACGTCGAAGACGCCGGACGGATCGTTGGTACGCAGCAGCTGAAGCTTCCGGCGGACGGGGAGCCGGCCTCGGTCCGCGTTCGCGTGATGGCGGCCGACGCCGGTCCGCGCGTGCTGAAGTTCCGCATCTCTCCGCAGCGGGACGAGGTCATTGCGCAGAACAACGCGCGGGAGTCGCTGGTCGACGTGCTCGATCGCCCCGAGCGGATCCTGTATTTCGAAGGGCAGCCGCGCTTCGAGATGAAGTTCATCCGCCAGGCGATCAAGGAGGACAAGAACCTGCAGCTCGTCACACTGCTGCGGACCGCGGAGAGCAAGTATCTGCGCCTCGGCGTCGACGATGCGGAGCATCTTGCCGGGGGATTCCCGAAAACCCGCGAAGAGCTATTCGCCTACCGCGGGTTGGTGCTCGGCAGCATCGAGGCGTCCGCTTTCACGGGTGACCAGCTGCGGATGATCGCGGAGTTCGTGGAGAAGCGCGGTGGTGGACTGCTGCTTCTCGGCGGGTCCGGCTCTTTCAGCGAAGGGGGCTATGCCGGAACGCCGGTTGCCGATGTGCTGCCGGTGGTTCTGGAACGCGTCGTCCGCGCCGCGAACGGCCCGTCGGTTTCGATACCGCTCGTGATTCGTCCGACGCGCGCGGGTGAAGGGCACGCGGTCACCCAGATCGCGGCGAACGAAGCCGCGTCGTCCGCCCGGTGGCCCGAGCTGCCCGCGGTGACGACCGTGAACCCGATACGTGCGGTGAAGCCAGGCGCGACGGTGCTGCTCAGCGGCGTCAACGGACAGCGACGGGACCACGTCGTCCTCGCGTCGCAGCGTTACGGACGCGGCAAGGC
>JACDCA010000712.1 GCA_013694635.1 Acidobacteriota bacterium
ATCCCAGGCGGCGAACCAGGTAATCGAGCGCTTCGAGAGAAACGTCGGCAGCGTGCAGGTCCTCGAGGCAGACCACCAGGGGGCGGTCGCCGGCGATGCGCGCCAGCGTGCGGGCGAGCAACTCGAAGATCTGACTTCGACTCTCGGGGGACTGTGCGACGCGTTGACCGGTCAGCGCGCCGCTCCCTGCCGCCGCGCGGATTTCAGCGACCTCGCTGAGCATCGGAAACAAGGCGACGAGTTCGGGCGCGAGGTCCGACAGATCCGGTGGTGGCGCGCTGCCCTGACCCCTCACGCGGAAGTGCTCGAGGATAATCTCGAAGAATTCCTGATAGGGGAGCCCGCGGTCGGTGCTGAGCGACCGTCCGTGCAGGACCCGAATCTGTCTCGCGTGCGCGAGGTTCTCCAGTTCGTCGAGCAGGCGCGTCTTGCCGATCCCGGGCTGGCCGCCGACCAGGACGAGCTGACACTCGCCGGCGACCGCCGCGTTGAGCCGCTGCTGCAGCTGTGACTGTTCCCGCTGACGTCCGATGAACGGCACCTGCGCGGGCTTCGGCACCTCGAGCGTCCGCGCCAGCTCGCTGACCATGCGCGTCCGGTCGCTGTCGCGCATGGCCGCGCGGTACCGTGTCAGCGCCTGGGCGACGTCTCCCGCGCGTTGCGGACGCTGCGCCACGTCCTTCGCCAGGCACGAGAGGATGATCTCTTCCAGCGGTTCGTCAATGGCCGCGCCAAGCGCGCGCGGCGCCTGCGGGAATTCGTGCACGATCCGATACACCACCGTCTGAGCTTCGCCGGAGAATGGCGGCTCCCCGACGACGCACTCGTAGAGGACGGTGCCGAGGGCGTAGACATCGGACCGGCCGTCGATGCCGCGGCCGCTGATCTGTTCGGGGCTCAAATACCCGACGGTGCCGAGCAGCGTGCCCGTCCGCGTCATGCGCGTGTCGCTCGCTCCGCGCGCCAGGCCGAAATCCATCACCCGCACGCGGAGCCCCGAGCCGTCGCGGGTCACCATGATGTTCTCGGGCTTGATGTCGCGGTGCACCACCGCCCGGGCGTGGCTGTAGTCGAGGGCGTCGGCCACCTGTATGCCGATTTCCGCGATTTCGCCAAGGCTCGGGTCCTCCTTGAGGAACGCGCGGAGATTCGTGCCCGCGACGAGCGCCATCACGAAAAACAGGGCGCCTTCATGCCGCCCGAAGTCGTAGATCGGCACGATCGACGGGTGATCCATCTGCGCGACCAGCTGCGCCTCGCGTTCGAAGCGCTGCTCGGCCTCGGGGCTCAGGGCCGACGGGGGAATGAGCTTGACCGCAACATCGCGGTTCAATCGGGGGTCACGGGCGCGGTAGACGACGCCCATCCCGCCGCGACCAAGTTCCGACACGAGCTGGTACCGATCTGCGAGGCGCTGGCCGATCATGTGTGGATGGAGGAAGAGACCTATTCTATCCGGTAAAGCGCGCGGTGCGCGGGGCATGGACTACAATCCGCGCCATGACGACCCGAGTTCTGGGCGGCGTCCTCGCCGCCGCACTGCTTGTGACGACGCCCGTAGCCGCGCAGAGCCTGCAGCAGAGTCCACGAGTACGGCAGGCGATCAAATTGCTCGAGATCTGGCTGGACGCGCAGCGCGATTACGAGCAGATCCCCGGCCTCTCGGCCGCAGTCGTGCACGACCAGGACGTGGTGTGGAAGGGAGCCTACGGCTTCGCGGACGTGTCGAAGAAGACGCCGGCGAGACCGGACACGATCTACAGCATCTGCTCGATCTCCAAACTGTTCACGAGCATCGCCGTGATGCAGCAGCGCGATGCGGGCAAGGTGCGACTCGACGATCCAGTCGCGAAACACCTCCCCTGGTTCACGATCAAGCGCACCGATGCTGAAGGTCCAGAGATCACGATCGAAGGGCTGCTCACACATTCCTCCGGACTGCCGCGCGAATCGGCGTTTCCGTACTGGACCGGCCCCGAATTCACCTTCCCCGAGCGCGCCCAGATCATCGAGAAGGTGCAGGCGCAGGAAACCTATTTCACCGCGCAGACCTACCATCAGTATTCGAACCTGGGCCTGACGCTCGCCGGCGAAGTTGCCGCGGCCGCGGCGGGCACACCCTACGCGGCCTACGTGCGCCAGCGCATCCTGGCCCCCCTCGGACTGACAGACACCTCGCCGGACATGCCGAAAGGCGGTCGGCTGGCGACCGCCTACAGCGCCATCGGACGTGACGGACGCCGCGCGGAAGTCAAGCCGTTCGCGGCGCAGGGGATCGGTCCTGCGGCGGGATTCGCGTCGACGGCGCTCGACCTGGCGAAGTTCGCGTCCTGGCAGTTCCGCCTGCTCGATCGCAAAGCGGACGCCGTTCTCGCGCCGAATACGCTTCGCGAGATGCAGCGCGTCCACTGGATGGACCCGGACTTCGGGGCGCCCTGGGGGCTCGGCTTCGCGATCTGGCGCGACAAGGAGAAGACGTTCGTCGGTCACGGCGGATCGTGCCCTGGATTCAGGACCCACCTGCTGATGCACACTCCCGAAGAAGTCGCCGTCGTCGTGATGGCCAACGCGCAGGGCGTCGATGCGGGTCGCTTCGCACAACGGGCGTACGAGATCCTCGGCCCGGTGATCAAGACGGCGGCGAAGACCGATGCATCGAAGACTGACGCATCGAAAGCGCCGGATCCGGCGCTCGACCGATACGCCGGCACCTACGCGACCGGCTTTGCCGGTGAGGTGGCGTTCTTCCCGTGGGAGGACGGCCTCGCAAGCATAGGACTTCCGACCGCCGATCCGATGGCCGGCCTGGTCAAGTGGAAGAAAGCGGGGGAGCACACCTTCCGTCGCATGCGGAAGGACGAGACACTCGCCGAGTCACTGGTGTTCGAGATGCAGGCGGATGGTCAGGCCGCCAGGATCATCTGGCACGACAATCGTTATACGAGAGTGAAGTAGGGCGGTCAGTTGGAATGGACGGCCACCGGCGATGACGCAGGGTTGCGGCTCGATAAGTTTCTCGCCGCGCCCGAGCGGCTCGGGTCGCGCGCGCGTGCGGTAACGGCGCTCGAGCGGGGCAAGGTCTACGTCAACACGATCGAGGTCGGTGTCGCGGATTCGGGCCGCCGCCTCGCGGTCGGAGACATCGTTCGCCTGTGGATGGATCGGCCTGGCAGCGCCAGGGCGCGTCCACGCATCGGCCGAGCGGGGGACCTCGATGTCGTGTTCGAAGACGACGATCTTCTGGTCGTGAACAAGCCGGCGGGGATCCTGTCGGTGCCTCTCGAGCGCAAGACGGATGTTCCATCGGTCTACGAGCAGATCGAGGATCGATTCAGATCCCACGGGAAGCGGCGCCCCTTCGTCGTTCACCGCATCGACCAGAACACATCAGGTCTGGTCGTTTTCGCCAAGCACGCAGAGGCGCAGAAGCGGTTGAAGCTACAGTTCGCGCGTCGCGAGCCGGACCGTGTATATCTCGCCGTCGTCTACGGGCATCCGGATCCCGCTTCCGGAAGCTGGCGCGACATGCTGGTCTGGGATACGAAAGCGCTCATCCAGAAAGAAACACACCCGCGCGATCCCAACGGAACCGACGCGCTCTCGGAGTACCGCGTCGTCGAATCATTTCGCGACGCGTCGCTGATCGAGGTGCGCTTGCGCACCGGGCGGCGCAACCAGATTCGCATTCAGGCGCGCCTGCGCGGGCATACGCTGGTGGGGGAGGAGCGATACGTGTACGGCCCTGACACATTGCGGACGATCGACTTCGGGCG
>JACDCA010000726.1 GCA_013694635.1 Acidobacteriota bacterium
GCTATGTCGAATCGCTGTCCTCGTACGCGCGCCAGTTCCTCGAGCAGATGGAAAAGCCGGACGTCGATCTCATCGACGGCCTGTCACCCGCGATCGCCATCGAGCAGAAGACCACCGGATCCAACCCACGGTCCACGGTCGGCACCGTCACCGAGATCTACGACTACCTGCGGCTGCTGTTCGCGAACATCGGCATCCCGCACTGCCATCTGTGCCGCCGCGAGATCGCTTCCCAGTCGCTCGAACGCATCGTCGACATGGTCATGCTCGCGCCAAACGAGGAGCGCGTGAACGTGCTCGCCCCGATCGTGCGCGGACGCAAGGGAGAGTTCAAGAAGGAGCTCGCCGGACTTCGGGCGCGCGGATTCACCAAGGTCCGCGTCGACGGCCAGCTCAAGTCGCTGGAGGACGATCTCAAGCTGGATCGCCGGCGAAACCACAGCATCGACGTCGTCGTGGATCGGCTGATCCTCAAACCGGGAATCGAGCGCCGGCTCGCCGAGTCGGTCGAAATCGCGCTCAACCTGGCGGACGACATCGTCGTCATCAACACGCTCGACGGAGGCGACCGCCTGTTCTCGAGAAAGCTGGCCTGCACGTATTGCGGGGTCAGCATGCCCGAGATGACGCCGCGCGCCTTCTCGTTCAATTCCCCCCACGGCGCCTGCCCCGAATGCCAGGGGCTCGGCGCCGTCTACGATTTCGACCCGGCGCGGATCGTCCCCGACGAAACGCGGTCGCTGTCGGAAGGGGCCATCGTCGCGTGGGTCAAAGGAGACAAGAAACTCGTTCGCGAGGCGCTCGCCGGGCTGAGCCGAGCCTTCACGATCGACCTGACGCTGCCGTTTCGACGCCTCCCGCGAAAAATCCGTGAGCTCCTGTTCTTCGGGGCCGGAGGGACGAAGCGGGCCGAGGACGGTACGCGGCGAAAGGTACCGGCCGCAGAGAAGGATCCGTTCGGCGCCGGCTTCGAGGGTCTGATTCCAAACTTGAGACGCCGATACGAGGAAGGCACCTGGCTCGACCAGGAGAACCTCGAGCCGTACCGGTCGCTACGCCCGTGTCCCACGTGCGCGGGTGAACGGTTGAAGGCGCAAAGCCTCGCGGTCCGTGTCAAGGGACGGACCATTTCCGAATTCGTCACGCTGCCAATCAGCGAGGCGGTTCGCGTGTTCGACACCGTCGAACTCTCGGATCGCGAGTCACTCATCGCCAGCCGGATCTTGAAAGAGATCCGCGACCGCCTTCATTTTCTGGATGACGTCGGTGTCGGCTATTTGAGCCTGGGCCGAAGCGCGGCCACACTGTCGGGCGGGGAAGGGCAGCGGATTCGCCTGGCGACGCAGATCGGCTCGAACCTGACGGGCGTGCTCTATGTGCTGGACGAGCCGTCCATCGGACTGCACCAGCGCGATAACCGTGCGCTCCTTTCGACGCTCGCGCGCCTCCGCGATCTCGGCAACACGGTCCTTGTCGTGGAGCACGACGAAGAGACGATCCGTCAGGCGGACTACGTCGTCGACCTCGGTCCAGGCGCGGGCGAGCACGGCGGCAGGCTGATATTCCAGGGCACTCCGGCGGGACTACTGAAGGACAGCAACGGCTCGCTGACCGGCGCCTATCTCCGCGGTGATCTTTCGATCCAGACTCCTCGTACTCGCCGGCGCACCACGCGGGGTGAAATCGTGATCCGCGGGGCGCGCGAGAACAATCTGAAGGACGTCGACGTCAACATTCCGCTGGGAGTGTTGACGACGGTGACGGGCGTCAGCGGTTCGGGGAAATCGACGCTGGTCAACGAGATCCTGTACCGCTCGCTTGCGCGGCTGCTGTATCGAGCCGCGGACGAGCCCGGTGCGCACTCCGGCATCGAAGGGATCGAATCACTCGACAAGGTCATCCAGATCGACCAGTCACCGATCGGACGGACGCCGCGATCGAATCCCGCGACCTACACGGGCCTCTTTACATTTATCCGCGACCTGTTCGCGATGCTGCCGGAATCGAAGGCGCGTGGCTTCCGTCCAGGACGGTTTTCGTTCAACGTCAAGGGTGGTCGATGCGAGGCGTGCCAGGGTGACGGCGTCATCGCGATCGAGATGCACTTTCTCCCGAACGTGTACGTGACGTGCGAGCAGTGCAAGGGACGCCGCTACAACCGCGAGACTCTCGAGATCAAGTACCGCGGCAAGTCGATCGCTGACGTTCTCGATCTCACGGTCGACCAGGCGTTGCCGTTGCTCGAGAACTTTCCGCCGATTGCCAACAAGCTGCGGACGCTGCAGGACGTCGGTCTCGGCTACATCGAGCTGGGGCAGTCGGCGACCACACTGAGCGGTGGCGAGGCCCAGCGCGTCAAGCTCTCGAAGGAGCTGTCGCGGCGCGGCACGGGGCGGACGCTTTACATTCTCGACGAGCCGACGACCGGATTGCATTTCGCGGACACGCACAAACTGCTGGACGTTCTCAACAAGCTCGTGGATCAGGGCAACACGGTCGTGATCATCGAGCACAACCTGGACGTCATCAAATCGGCCGACTACGTGATCGACCTCGGTCCTGAGGGAGGCGAGGGGGGCGGGAAGGTCGTGGCGACAGGGACTCCTGAAGAAGTCGCGAGGAGCCGAGAATCCTTCACAGGACGGTTCCTGGCGGAGATCCTCCAACCGCCAGCGGCGGCCGCCTCTTGAGGGCGCATGGACAACGTCGCACAGGCTCCTCGCTGTGGCCCGGCGGCCACAATCGCCAATCGCGCTCCTGTGGCTGCGCAGCCACAACTGGCATCCACTTATGCGATCAGGCGATCCGCAGCCTCCACTCAAGTCCAATCCAATCAATGTGTTAGAGACGACGTTCAACGGACTCAGTCTGTGGCAGGGCGTTTGCTGAGCTCGCAGCCAGTTCCCCATCGGCCAGACAACTCATGAACGCTCAGCGCACACTGCGACGCTCCGTCTCCTGCAAAGGCATCGGCCTGCATTCAGGCAATAAGGTCACGCTTTCGCTC
Organism: Acidobacteriota bacterium; assembly: GCA_013694635.1. GTDB lineage: Bacteria > Acidobacteriota > Vicinamibacteria > Vicinamibacterales > 2-12-FULL-66-21 > JACDCA01. Next base: position 3,008 of record JACDCA010000726.1, read on the forward strand.
AAGCCCGCTCCCGCCGACTACGGGATCCGTTTTCAGCGCAGCGACCTTGGCGGCCTCGAGATACCGGCGACCGTCACGCATCTTGGCGGCATCCAGTATCAGACCGGGCTGACTCGCGAAGCCGTATCGGTGGAGACAGTCGAGCACCTGCTGGCCGCCCTCACGGCGCTGGGCATCGACAACGCCATCGTCGAACTGGATCACCCCGAAGTGCCGATCATGGACGGCAGCGCCGCGCCGTTCGTCCACTTGATCCTCAACGAGGCTGGGGTCAAGCGGCTGCAGGCGCCGCGACGCTATCTGAAAGTCACCCGTCCGATCTCACTCGCGCAGGGTGACAAGCGCATCGCGCTCTATCCGTCGGAATACCTGAAAGTCACCTACAGCATCAGCTTCGACCATCCGCTCCTCCGGCACCAGTCGCGGACGATGAAGATCAACGAGGAGAGCTTCGTCGAAGAGATCGCTCCGGCGCGGACGTTCGGGTTCCTGAAGGAAGTGGAAATGCTCCGGCAGCGCGGCCTCGCGCTGGGCGGCTCTCTCGACAACGCCATCGTCCTCGGTGAGACCGGCGTGCTGAATCACGCGCTGCGGTTCGAGGACGAGTTCGTGCGCCACAAGATCCTGGACGTCATCGGAGACCTCACTCTCGTCGGCCACCCGGTGATCGGCCACGTCGTGGCTCACCGCGGCGGGCATGCCCTGCACACGGCGTTTGCCGCGAAGATCCTCGAGGAACGCGACTCGTGGCGCCTCGTCGAAGCGCCG